>NZ_CM000745.1:2543119-2802826 GCF_000161455.1 Bacillus pseudomycoides DSM 12442 | reverse complement strand
TTTCCCAATAAATATATGAATCAAAAAGAAACACAGAGGTTTTTCACTTCTATGTTTCTTTTTTTCGTCCTTTAAATATTAAAGATTTGGTTTACTCTTAACAGGGTGAATTCCGGCTCTTTTCTAATGTAATTTTTCTTCTTGCGATACAACACAAATGACATTGTGCTGCATGAAACACTCCTAACGTTGTTAAAATCACTTGTTTCTAAGTGGAATTTCATTTAACCTAGGGGGTACTCCATATTCATCAGCTTAAGAAAAATAAACGCCCTCAAAACGAAAAAATAAGCTGACTTTTCAAAGTAACTACCTGTAAAAAAAGAAAATGTTCATTTAGGGGGTATATTAAAACCTTAGCTTGATGGCGATGTGGTAGGATCCCCTTATGAAAAAATAATGAAGGGATTAACTTAATATAAGAGAATTAGTAGAACTAGGTAGTCGATTTATTACATTTGAGGCCTGAGTTTTAGCACTACTTTGGTTTTTAACTTGAATAAATCAGAAAAAAATTATTAGGAGTGTGGAGAGCATGTTTCATGCAAAAGACGTCTTATCCGATCAGTTATTAGCTAATGCTAATGATCCTAGCTGGTACCTTCCATTTTCTGACTCAGTCGAAAATTTGTCAGAGGAAGAAGCATTTTGGAAGCCTAACGAAAATTGTAATAGTATTGCTGAAATTGTGCAGCACCTACTTTATTGGAATGAAACATGGCAAACTAGGTACCAAAAATCTCATGTTAATGCTGTACCTTCCATAGGTGATAATAATAAAAGTTTTATAATTCCCGAAAATAAAAGTTTTAGTAACTTAAAAGAACGACTTTTAGAGGTGTTGTTACAATGGCAAGATTTATTAACGGAAGAAAAAGTTGAGAGTGAAGTAAATGGCTTCCCTGCACATGCGAAGTGGTGGGAGATACTTGGAAATGTATCCACTCATAACGCATATCACATTGGTCAAATCATCTTTATTCGAAAACTGCAAAATAGCTGGAAAGTGAATGTTGTTAAAGTGTAGTCATTTAAACATGTAGTTAATATTCATTTATTCAATTATATCAGCTAATATAAGTCAATACTTTTGGCTTAATATTGATTCATAAGTAATGGTACAATAAAAAAAGGCATGACAAAGAGACTTCAAAACAACAATTTGAAGTTTTTTCAATTAATGTAATTATTAATTATTTGTCATGCTATGAAACTCTCTTTATGCTTGAAAATGGCATAAATCCAATGTAATAGCTTGTTGGCGTAGGCTATTATCGCTACTTTGTGAGGTTTTCCCTCACTTCTTTTTTTGTCGTAAAACTCTCTGAGTTTGGTGTTTCGATTATTCGTTAATCCACACTGAACGGCTGTATATAAAGCTTGTCGTAGCTTGGAAGAGCCTCTTTTCGTGATGCGGCTTATGGTAGCTGTAAACTTACCTGATTGATAGATCCTGGGGTCAATTCCTGCATAGGTCACTAGCTTTTTAGGGTGACTAAACTGCTTGATTCCCCCGATTTCGGAGATGAGCGTAGCCGCAATCTTACATCCTACTCCCGGTATAGAACGGAGAATCTCATACTCTTCAAACTGCATGGCTAATTCATCAATCTCTTGCTCTAGGATGGATAGAAACTCTTTTTGTTGAAAAAGCATTTGGATGTACATCTTTAAGGTCACTAAATGGCTCTGATATAGGATTTTCTTAAATGGGGTATCGTCAGGAAAATGCGGATTTACAACGTTAAGGAAATTTCAATATTAAAAAGAGATTGAGTTACCAGTTCTATTTATAACAACTTCAGGAGTGCCTTGTAATTTTTTTACTTCTATAAACATTTTTAAGTTATACACAAAAACCATGCTTTGACATCGTCTAAAGCATGGTAATTATTTGAACTAATATAAAACTGCTAAGTTGATTTTTTTAGCTCATCTATTTATTGAATTCATTAACTGGAAGAAGTATTCAGGGTTATGAGTCTTATTTAAGTTATACCATGCATGTAATGTATCAGGTGCAAATACATCTAATTTTTTCAGTACTTCCATCGTAAATTCCAGAGGTGCTACTCCTGATGCAGTAACCAAATTCTCACCAGATACCGCAGGTCTCATCTCATAAAATTTTTCTCCTTTATAATTAGGACAGACCATTTTAATATACTCTAAGTCATTGCTTGTGTGCTTTCTAAAATCTAAGTATCCCATATTCGCGAGGGCCTCAGTTGCACCACAAATTGCAGCAACAATAGTGCCAATCTTTAAGGCTTCATCAATTTTTTTTAAGATAGGTTGATGAATATCTTCTCTCCAAGTATTCCCTCCAGGTAAGACTAAAAGGTCTTTACTCTCAAGAGTACATTCATCAAGGGACATATCTGGTTGTATGCTCAGCCCTCCCATCGTAGTAATACCTTCTTTATTCGTTCCTACTGTAACTACTTTTAAAGGTGCTACATCTTTTTTGAAATATCTTCCTGAGTTTAATTCAGCAATTAAATACCCATATTCCCAGTCTGACATTGTATTAAATACATAAAGATAAACCTTTTTTGTTTGCATCCAATAACACTCCTATCACTATTGATATAGCCTATTATAATATAACTTCCCTGACAGATAACGTCAGGAAAGTATATTACTTGATGAAATTTTATTAATTCCGATATTTTTAACAGAGACTTATTGCACCATATGTCACCTCTAGGTTGGGAACATATTAATTTACTTGGAGAATACCATTTTAATTCAGAAAAAATGGTCTCGTTAGATTCTTTAAGACGCTACCCCATTTAGGAGTGAAATCATGGGTATTTTTGGTGCGAAAAATCCAAAAGCAATAACTGATAACAAATTCACATGGAAAAATAACGTAATTGAGATTACAGAGGATGGATATTTACTTACATCTGGAATCATTGGGATTGTTCGTATCCCAGTTCGCCATATCGAAACAGTTACATACACAATGAATCCATTAAAACCATCTATAGACATAGATATAAATTTAATCGGTAAAGGTGTAGTCCTTGGTAAGATCATCGTGGGAATGGATTTGAAAGATGAAGTCCAAGATTGGCTACTAGAAAGAATTGAAGAATAATACACGTATCTTGGCTGAACCACGTAAGGGTGTCTTTCTTTATTTCTTAAAGGACCTGCTCATATATTGTTTAAAAACATAAAGTAATGTGTATCCGTTAAAACACATGTGCATCCCAGTTGGCCCCTCTTACTCAAGGAGGAAATATTATGAGCTTTGGTGGTAGTTGTGGTGGTTTTGGTGGCGGATTCGCTTTACTAATTGTGCTGTTCATTCTATTAATCATTATTGGATGCAGCTGTTCAGGTGGCGGATTCGGTTGCTAGTTAAGATCAGGCACTCATTAGAGTGTCTTTTCTTTATGGGGTACAGTTCACCTGTACGCTAAGAATCCGACTTTTTTAAGGGATGGCTTGTTAAACTAAACCCCATTATTGTAATAGACGAATGCTGATTAATGAATTTTAGCCTTGCGGATACCATCAAATACACTGATTGCCGCAGATAACATAAAGAAGAAAATTGCACCGCCAACTATCCGCGATTCAAGTTGTTTAGTAGTAATAGTGAATAAATCAGCTGTATACGTAATAAAATCTTGGTTCATTACATTTGGATTCGTTACTATCACAATGAATACAATGGTTCCAATAAGCTGGAAAGCTGTATTAA
This sequence comes from Bacillus pseudomycoides DSM 12442, assembly GCF_000161455.1. Lineage (GTDB taxonomy): Bacteria > Bacillota > Bacilli > Bacillales > Bacillaceae_G > Bacillus_A > Bacillus_A pseudomycoides. The sequence goes on along the minus strand of NZ_CM000745.1, from coordinate 2,799,108 downwards.
ATATTGCTATTCCTTTTGTCCATTGTCCCTTAATTAATTTATAAATAGATAATACTATTTCTAAACCGATTACAACAAGAACGATTGGGCAATACTGAAGCAATACATCCTGATTAAGAGCTGGGGCCGCAAAATCAAGTCCGTGTGTACTACTTCGATATATACCTACAAGATGATTTGCGTAAAAATAAACTGTTGCCCAAATAGCAGTCCATAATAAACTTCCAAATACTTCGAATTTCGTGATGACTTTTTTCTTAGGAATATAAGGTGTGTTTTTTAAATCATCAGCTGTCCATTTGGTAAACTTTGTTGTGAATGGGTGACTTCCTTTCGAATGATTTACTCGTTCAATAAGCGCGAAAACAAGTGTCAGCCAGAAAAAGACGTGCATACCTACTTCAACGATTCTCCCTATACAAAAACCAATAATATCAAAACCCACACTAATTACTGCTTCTTCGCCATGATACCCTATAAAATATTCGGGAATGATCGAGATTAGAGAAATAATAGCAGCAATCGGTAAAATCATTTTTAATAACGTAACATATGTCTCAAAATAGTGAGGACCAATAAGATGCATTGGTTGATCGCGGTATTTACTAGCTAATATAGCGGGATTCCCTAATGTTTCAAGAACCCCTTTTATATTTTTTTCACTGTAATCATCAAGTAACATATCCTCAATGGTTGATCTTAACTCGAGAGCAATATCTTCACGATTTTTTTCAGGCAGTCTTCGAGTCACTTCTTGTATATAAATCTCAATTAGATTCATCATCTTTCTCCCCTTTTAACACTTCTAAGAGTTTTTTAGAATTGTCCATCCATTCCCTTTTTAACTGTAAAAAAATCTCCAAACCATATTCGCTTAGAACATAGTACTTACGCGGTCTACTCTCAGATGTATCCCAACTACTTGTTACTAACTCTTGTTTTTCTAAGCGGCGTAGCAATGGATATAAAGTACTTTGATCAATGTTAATACCTGACTGTTCCAACAATTGAACAAGTGAATATCCGTACTGGGGCTTTTGTAATTGACTTAAAACAGCTAACGTCAAAGTTCCTCTCCTAAGCTCTGTCGTTAATGAATTCAATAAAGTATCCATTCATTCACCTCTTTTCTTGGTGTATGTTATACGGTATATGTTTTATACTATGCGTCATACACCATTATTGTTCCAACATCAATGTAAAAAAATAATTCGGTAAGAAACACATAAAAATACAATATTTTTCGAATTATATTTAGGTTAAAATAAAAAGAATCCACAAATTAGGTAGTCTAAAACGTGGATTCCTTTATTGGTGTTGGCTTAAGTATATTTCTTCTCTATCCTAACATATATATCCAATCTAGTTTCCTTAAAAAGTACCGAAAACGGCCGTTTATGGGACTTTATTTATTACCACTGTACAGCTATATCTATTTTATTTTTTACTTTTAGAAGGTATTATACTCATAAATCTAGAAGGTAAAACAACATACTTTTGCCAGGAGTGATTTCATATGAAAATACTAGAACATGAAACGTAACAACCGTATATTGTAATTAGAGGTCCTCCTCCTGTTTATTATATTCACCCTATTTTGAATATAGTAAACAGGAGGATTTAACATGAAGAATGATAAATTATTTTTCACCTTATTAGAAAATGCAAACGCAAGCTTTACTGGATGGGATTTTTCCTTTATTACAGAAACTGATCGTATGAAGAGTCAATTACTTTCTTGGTCCTACGGTAGCATGGCCTTTTCCCTTATTCAAAACACGAATTCTATGCTTGATATGGGAACAGGTGGTGGAGAATTCTTATCCATGTTAAGACCATTCCCTCCTTCTATTTATGCGACTGAAGGGTATTCTCCAAATATCCCATTAGCAAAAAAGAATTTAGAACCTTTAGGTGTAAAGGTTGTAGAAGTAACCAATGATGAGACTTTACCATTTGATGATGGACAATTCGATTTGATTTTAAATCAACACGAATCCTACTCTGTTTCCGAAGTAAAAAGGATCCTTTCTCCAAATGGCATCTTTCTTACGCAGCAAGTAGGTGGCTTAGATTGTGCGGAAATCAATGAAGCACTAGGAGCACCACTCAATTCTGAATTTACAAATTGGAATTTAGAAACTGCTCTAAGTGAACTCGAGCAACATGGTTTTAAAGTTTTAACATATAAAGAAGAGTTTCCCGTTCAAAGGTTTTATGATATCAGTGCTCTCGTCTATTATTTACAAGCAATTCCTTGGCAAGTGCCTGATTTTGAAACTGAAACATATGTAAATGAATTGTACAAAATACATCAACTTATCCTACAAAAAGGGTATTTTGATGTGAAACAACACCGTTTTTTTATTAAAACGGTAAGAATATCATAATAAAAGAGTCCTAACAGGTATGCTCCATTACCTTTTAGGACTCTTTTTCGGATGAATTGTTATTCTAAGATCTTAGCTTTAGAAAAAGGATAATACACAAATTCTACTTTACACAATGTAAAAGACTGAATCATAACAATTATAACGAATACAAGCAAAATAAGTTTGTCCCACTCTTTTCTAGTAATCTGCTCCATGACTTTCCTTCATCCCCTAAAATGCCTCACTGTCCTGTTATTCTATGTAAATGTAAAAATCTTTTATTGCTGTTTATTCGGCTGTTCCATAGGCACTGGATTTCCACCCACTCTTTTCACTTTCAAATCAAAATATGCGTCTAAAATTTCTCTTCCAATTTTAGAATTAATCCCTGATTTATCATCGTTTACCCATGGTACAACAACAGAAAATGCCACTTCTGGATCAGAGTCATAAGGTGCGTAACCAGCTAAGGTTAAATTATAACACTTTTTTCTATCTCCATTTTCATCCTTACCTATATTACTATCACCACCATACACTGTTTCTGCTGTTCCTGTTTTTCCAGCAGGCTTATACGGTAGATTTTGAAAGTGTGCTACACCGGTTCCATCGCCTTCTTGAAACACTTTCTTAAATCCTTCTTTCACTTGATTAATATAGGATATGTCCATGTCTACACGATTTAAGATGACCGGTTCCATTGATTGAACTACCTTACCTATATCCTCAGCTTTATTCGGTTGCTCTCTAATTTCTTGTACAATTTGTGGTTTCATACGATAACCACCATTCGCAATCGTCGAAATATATTGCGCAAGCTGAAGCGGTGTATACGTATCATATTGACCGATTGAATAATCAAGTAAGAATCCTGGTGTATTATCTTTTCTTCCACGTTGTCCCGCAGTCTCATTGGGTAAATCAATCCCCGTTGGAATGCCTAAACCAAATTGCCCAAAATGATAACGCATTTTATTAAAAACTTCTTGTTTCACATTTAACGGACTATTCGGTACGTAATCAATCCCCGCAATCTTTAAAGCTGTGTTAAACATATATACGTTAGAAGATACTTGTAAAGCTCTGACATCATCAATATCACCAAAATCTTTCCATGATTTCTTTGCTTTTGTTGTCCCTTTAAATGTCATCGGTGCATCGTAAAAATGAGTAAATGGTTTGATCGCACCCGTTTGATAACCTGTTAGTAGCGTAGCTCCCTTGACTGTTGAACCTAATTCATATGAACTTGTCATTGTACCAAGGGCATAATCCTCTACTTGAATATTTCCATCTTTATTTACTAGTTTCTTTCCTGAAATTGACAAAAGTTGTCCGTTTTTAGGATTCATCATTACCACAAAGGCACGATCCAACATTGGTTCTACAGCTTTGAACGCCATTAAGTTTTTTTCAATGCTTTCCTCAACTTTCTTTTGCAATTCCATATCAATTGTTAGCATTAAATTATTGCCACTTCTCCCTTTCGTAATTTGTTCAGTACGAAGTATTTTCCCTTCTTTATCTGTAATATTTTTCGATTGCGCTTTCATACCATGTAGGGCGTCTTCGTATTGCTTTTCAATATAACTCTTTCCAACCCGATCATTGCGGTTATAATCACGAACTAAATAATAATCTAATTGCTCTTTCGGTAGTCCTTCATCAGCACTTGAAACGTTTCCAAGTACTGAACGAAGTATTTTATCATATGGATACTCACGTTCCCAATCTACGGTCGTATCCACACCTGGAAGATTTGCTAAATTTTCACTAATTACTGCATATTCTTCTGGTTTTACATCTTTTTTTATTATTTTAGGAGTCATATTATATCCTGCATTCATTTTACTTTTAATAGCTAATACTTCTATATCTTGTGGGGTAAGTTCATTTAACTCTTCCGCTGTAATTCGCTCACGTCTAATTTCTTCCACCTTTTTATCTAATTCTTTTCCCTCTATTTTTTTTACTCTTAATTTATTTTCATCCTCCTTTGTAACCTTTTCTGCTGCACGTTTCTTATGTAATTGCATCCAAAAATCTTTCTTATCTACCTCGGTTAACTTATTTATAGCCTCCTGCGGCATTTCAATCATCTTCGCAAGTTGTCTTGCCGTATTTAAAATCTCTTCTGAATTAACACCTTTCATTTTTGTATATGTAATTGTCCGTAATGGTTTATTGTCAACAATCGAGTGGCCTTCTCGATCAAAAATTTTCCCACGTGGAACGGGAGTACTAACCGTTAAATCTCCCTTTTTTTCCACCTCATTTTTATAAGTCTCACCATCAATAATTTGAACCTTACCTAATTGAACAATAACAGTTGAAAACATAAGAAATACAAAGAAAAACAACACATTTAATCGGAAAGGAATATGGGTTTTCTTTTTCCGTTTCTTTTTCTGTTCTTTCTTTTTCTGTTCTTTCTTTTTCATTATGCTCTCCTCTTTCTATGGTCTAAAGTATCTTTATCTTATAAATAACAAAAATTAAACCATACTTTCTCATCCGGATATAAAAATCTCCTCTATTAATAATATTAAAGCACATAGATAATATAATTTATAGTATTTTTAAAGAAAATTAAGAAAATTTAAACTCCAAAAAACCGAGATAAATACCTCTTATCTCGGTTTTCCTACATCATTTAAAATCGATCTACAAACTGCCCGATTTTTTGCTGAAAGATATAATCAAAATAATACTCTTGACTCGTTAACTCTTCATTTACTAAAATAGTCGTTGTCCCTACTTCTCTTTTTGCAATTTGCGGGAACGATGCAACCGGCTGCACTTTTAATGAGGTTCCCATAACAAGTAATACATCCGTTTCATATAAACGCTGTATTGCATTTTGATATTGTGGTAATGTATCACCATATAAAACGACATCTGGATTTAAAATAAAATTACATGTTTCACATCGTGGTACCTCATGGTCTATCATATATTGCAAATCATATTTCGTTTTGCATTTTGGACAATGGGCCGTTTGGAGTGTACCATGCAAATCTATCACATGCTTACTCCCTCCTAATTGGTGCAGACCATCAATGTTTTGTGTTAACACCACAATATCTTTTCCTTGCTCTTCTATACTTGCTAAAAATTGATGCCCACGGTTTGGTTTGTATTGATGGAAAGTATTAATTTGAAATATTTCTTTGTAATGCTTCCAAAATTCTTTTGGATTACGGTTATAATATCCTCTAGATAAGTACATTTCAACTTTAGCATCTGCATATAAACCATTGGCTGAGCGAAAATCAGGAATGCCACTTTCTGTACTTGCACCAGCACCTGTTAATACCGTTATCTTATTTGCTTTTTCTATAACAGAACGAACTTCTTCATATTGCTGCATTGCTCTCACCTCTATGTATAATCCTTCCTTTATTATAACATTTGTCCATAGCAGGTGTTGTACTTTTGTTTAGTGTGTGGTCCCGCCACATTCTATAATATCCATTTCTACCTCTAATGCGATCCGTACCAATAATTCAATTCCAGTTGTAATAGTTGAAAGCGACATACTCGGTTGTCCAGGATGCTTACTTGCTTGCTCTGGCAAAAACGGAATATGTATAAAACCACCACGAGCCCCGTTTTCACTTTTTGCTAAAATGTCCATAAGTCCATAAAAGAGATGATTACAAACAAATGTACCTGCAGTTTGAGAAACAGAAGCAGGTATTCCTTCTTCCCGAAGTTTTTTTACAGTAGCTTTTATAGGAAGTGTAGACCAATACGCAACGGGCCCCCCTTCTACAATAGATACATCAACCGGTTGGTTTCCTTCATTGTCAGTGATTCTTGCATCATCTACATTTATTGCAACTCGTTCCACTGTAATATCTGGACGTCCTCCTGCTTGCCCGATACATATAACAAGCTCCGGTTCTATTTCTTCCATATAAGACTTTAACGCTTGTAATGATTTATGAAACACAGTTGGAACTTGTTTACTAACAATCTTGTAATCTCCAAAGCTTTGTCCATCAAGCTGCTTTACAACTTCCCAGGCAGGATTAATCTCCTCTCCACCAAAAGGTTCGAACCCTGTTAACAATACTGTCTTCATCATTCCCACTCCTTACTAAAATCGATATACGAGCCCATACATGATGAACATATTAATAACAAAAATGGTAATAGCAATTGGTGCTTGGGCTTTAATTACCGCATTTTTATCTTTTAATTCTAATAGCATCGCTGGTACAATATTAAAATTTGCAGCCATTGGTGTTATCAATGTACCGCAGTACCCTGCAAACATTCCAAGTGCGGCCATGATCGCTGGATTACCACCATGCATTTGAACGATAAGCGGTAAACCAATTCCTCCTGTAATAACAGCAAATGCGGCAAAGGCATTCCCCATTACAACTGTAAACAACATCATACCTAAACAATATGCCATAACAGCAACGAATGGATACTCTGTTGGCAATACTTGTCCTACTAAATCCGAGACAACTTGACCCACACCAGACTTTGCAAAAATACCGCCAAGCGCAGCTAACATTTGTGGTAAAATAACTGCCCAGCCGACAGCTTGTAATAATCTGCTTCCCTCTTGTACAGGCGCTGTTATTTTTGCTTTTGTGATTCCCATTGCTGCTACAAAAGCAAGCAATGCCCCAAGAGCTAATGCAATTAATGTGACTTTCTCAGGATCAACAAGAAATACATTTCCAAACTTTAGCTTTCCTAAAGTTAAAGTACCAATAATCGTAAAAATAGGAATTAAAATAGCGGGCATAAAAATTTTATTTCTCAGTTTTTCTGCATGTTTCACTCGTTCTTCAGTAGGTGCTTCTTTTTCATTGGACTTCGTTACTTTATTCAATGATGCTAAAATGACCATTGCTAATACAATACAACCGATATAAAATGATGGAATCATATTTCCAAATAAAAATGTAATAGAAAATAATGCCCAAAATAAACTAGAACCAAAGCGATTTGGATGTTGACGATCAAAAGCGACACGAATCGCGACAAAGGCAACAATAATACCTAATAAATAATAGATTGTATCAAGTGTAATAATATTCATCCTATATCGCCTCCTTTTGTTGGCTTTCTTCTTTTTTCATCGTTTTTTCAATATACTTATCGAATTGTTTAAAACGAATCCAACTTACAATAAAAGCTGAGATTGCCGTAGGAATTCCCCAAAGCGCCATATCCCACACACCAACATGCATTCCTACAGAATCAAAGAATCCTTTCATTAATAGAATCGCTCCTGTTGCGATAAAAATATCTTCACCAAAAAACCATGCCGTATTTTCAGCTGCCGCTGCATTCGCTTTAATCTTTTCTTTTAATTTTTCTGGTAGTTTTCCATAACGTCCATGAGCTGCACCTTCTGCCATCGGTGCAACAAGAGGCCTTACTGTTTGAGCATGTCCCCCAATATTTAGTCCTACCGCTGCCGAAGCCTCACGAATTGTAAAATATGACATTAATACTCTACCAGTCGTTGCTCCCTTAGATTTTGATATCAATGCTTCTGCACGTTCCTTCAGTCCATATCGTTCTAAAATTCCAATTACAGGCAAAGTTAATAATATTGGCATAGACATATATCGGTTTTCTATAAAAAACTTTCCAAACATACTTATGACATCATAAAAACTCATCCCCGCAACCATACCAGTAACAATTCCTGCAACCATTACAACCAATAACGTATTAAGGCGAAATAAAAATCCAACAGCTACAAGCAATATTCCAATTAGTTTCAACATCTATGTATCTCCTCCTTATTCTACTTTGGTGCACAAATAGAAATATCATTTAATCTAAATGTTCTGTATATTCTTTCTGCAAATTGAACTGCATGCTCACCATCACCGTGTATGCAAATTGTTTGTGCATCGATATTGATAATCTTTCCACCAACTGCTTTTACATTTCTTTCCTTAACCATCTGCAACACTTGTTCAATTGCTATATCTTCATTTTTTATGAGTGCATTTTCTTCTGTTCGGCTTGTTAATGTTCCATCTAATTGATACGTACGATCGGCAAATGCTTCCTGCACGAGTTTCAGTTCATATTTTTCAGCTGCTTGTATAAATTTACTTTTCGCTAATCCATACAGAAATAAATCTGGATTTATATGATAAATTGCTTTTGCAATTGCATCCGCAATCTCTTGATCAGTGGCTGCCATATTATAAAGTGCACCGTGCGGTTTTATATGGTGCATCCTTCCTCCTGCCGCTCTTATAAATCCATCTAATGCCCCTATTTGATATAAAACATAATCATAGACCTCTTCTGGCGAAATATACATCATTCTTCTACCAAATCCAATTAAGTCCGGAAACCCTGGATGTGCTCCTATTTCCACATTGTGGTACAACGCTTTTTCAACAGTTTGACGCATGACAGTTGGATCACCAGCATGAAAACCGCATGCAATATTTACTGATGAAACAAACGGAAGAATTTTATCATCGTTTCCTATCTTATATGCACCAAAGCCTTCTCCTAAATCACAATTTAAGTCAACGGTAACCATACGCTATCTCTCCTCCTGCTTTACGCTTGTAAAGCGATGAACTTCTTTAATAGATTCATATTTTGTTCTTTCTCGATGTAAAGCTCCGTCGCTTCTGTTATAGAAGTCTTTGCAAACGTGACATAATCACCTGGTTTCAATTGCGCAAGAATAGGTAAATCAACTGATATGACATTACCAATTAACGGATATCCACCTGTCGTTTGTCTATCTGCCATTAAGATGATTGGATGACCATCAGATGGCACTTGAATTGTTCCAAATGTAACTGCACTCGATAGAATCTCAGATTGTTCTATTCTTTTTAATTTTTCACCTTCAAATCGATAGCCCATACGGTCAGCATAATTGGAAACTTTATATTCCTTTGTAAAAAACGACTCTAAACTCTCACTCTTAAATTGATCCCATTCAAAACCTGGAATAACACGAATGATTGGGCTGCGACTATATTTGGGTAGAACAGGATTACATATACCCCAACGTGTTTCTATTCTGTCTTCATCCATCAATTTCTTTATCATACAAGTAGCAAATTTTGATGGTGTACCAATTTGAAAAAGGTCGCCCTTTTTAAGCGCTCGTCCTTCTAGTCCACCTATAGCTGCTTTTACATATGTACTTTTGCTTCCCATACTACTTGCAACATCAATTCCACCTGCAAATGTCACATATGTCCTACACCCAAACTGCGTCTTCCCGAAGCAAAGCATGCTACCTTCTTTCGCTAAAACTGGTCGCCACAATGGAATGGGTTCTCCGTTTAACAGAGGCTCCATATTCGCACCACCAATTGCTAGCAATGTCGTTTTCTTTATAAGAAGCTTTGGTCCCATCATTGTAATTTCTAATCCAGCTTCATTCTCTTCATTTCCAACTAACATATTTATCATTCTTAATGCTGTCTGATCCATAGCACCGCCAACAGGCACGCCATATTGTTGATAGTGATATCTTCCTAAATCTTGAACAGTTGTAAACATCCCAGCATGTAAAACCTCAACATTCATTTCCTAGCTCCCTCCATAACCAGGTACTCTTCCTCTGTTATTGGGATAAAACGTAAATACATTCCGCTCTGCACATATGTAGGCTTTTCTTCATTTGGCTGAAACAACGCAATCGGTGTTCGGCCAATAATATTCCAGCCGCCTGGTGTTTCTAATGGATATATTCCAGTTTGACTTCCACCAATTCCAACTGAACCAGGTGTTATTTGTAGACGTGGTGTTTGTTTTCTAGGTGTTTCTAGCTCTTTGGGCATACCACCCAAATACGGAAATCCTGGTGTAAATCCTAACATATAAACAAAATAAGTCACTTCACTATGAAGACGAATCACCTCATTTGCACATAACCCATGATACGCCGCAACTTCTTCTAAATCAGGTCCATATTTCCCGCCATAACAAACTGGAATTGAAATACAATCATATTGTTTTTGTGTTTTATTTTGATTATGACTAAACAATCGATTCATGTATTCACATACAAACTCATATGGTACTACCTTTCTTTCATTTTTCCTCCATAACTTATATACATCATAGTAAACCGTTAAAGAAGTAAAAGAAGGTACACACTCAACCATTCCAAGAAATGGATTTCTCTTTAATAGTCGATGTAAATTTTGCACATTTTCATATATATCCAAATCAATTGTTTCTCCAAACGTAACAACAACTGCTTGATCCCCTAGTGCTGAAAATTTCATCATATACCTTCCTTTTCACCTATCCAGCCAAGTTCTTTCGAAATTTGATGCGCTGTTTCTTTTACTTTTGTAATAAAGTTTGGAATTGTCGATTCATTATACTCTATTTCTAATCCCGAAATACTAATACCAGCTATTACACTACCATCACTTGCAAAAATAGGGGCTGCAATTGCAGCTGTATGATTCTCAAGTTCCGAATAACTGATCGTATATCCTTCTCTTTTAGCCTTACATAATAGGCTTTGCAACTCTTCTTTATCCACTATCGTTCCATCTGCAAATTGTTGTAATTGCACTTTCTCTATATACTGCATTTGATCGTCTTCCGAAAAATACGAAAGTAAAATACGCGGACATGCTCCGGCATATAAAGGAGCTCGCCGTCCTATCTCTGTGTATACTCTTACTGGTTGATCTCCATCCATTTTTTCAATATAAATTGCCTCATTCGCATCTTGAATAATTAAATTGACAGCTTGACCAAGAGAGTCTCTAAGTTTTTTCATATATGGCTTTGCAATATTTCGTACTGACAATCGCTTCGAAACGAGTTGACCGAACCTTAAAAATACTAATCCAAGCCTATATGTTCCCCTTGTTGTCTTTTGTAAAAAGCCCATTTCTTCAAGCGAACCAATTAAACGGTATACAGATGTTTTAGGCATTCCCGTCTGATGAACCATTTCCGTTAACGTTAGCTCTTCATGTCCATAAAATAGTTCTAAAATATCCATCGTCTTTACTGCCGTTTTATTTACACTCATCTTAGCTCCCCTAAGTTCCGTAATTCGGAACAATAATTCCGTTTTTTGAAACAAACATATAATTTAAAATTATAAAATATTCTTTCTATTTAAACAATATTTTTCTCAAATAAAAAAAGCATTGAAAGTAAAATTCAATGCTTTTTTAACGCGTATACGTAAACTCTCTCTTTAATGCAATGCTCTCACTTGTTGCAGCGGCCAAAATACCGCTTCACCTTTTCCGACAATTTGATCTTCAGAAACAAAACCAAACATGCGACTATCTTTTGAAACTTGACGATTATCTCCTAACACAAACACTTGACCTTCTGGAACTTTTGTTTTCCCAGTTTTTTGTTCTAATGTAAAATCAGGAGTTAATTTCCCTTTCGATACCTCGTCCTTATAATCTGCTAAATATGGTTCATCAACCGCTTTTCCATTCACGTACAATACGTCGTTTTTATATTCAATCGTATCTCCTGGTAAGCCAATTACTCGCTTCACTAAATCATATCCTTCTTTTCCATGAAAAACAATAATATCAAAACGATTTAATCCTTGTACGTTAAAACCAATTTTATTTACAAGTACACGCTCGTTATTTTCTAAAGTAGGCATCATAGACTCACCTTGTACGAGTGAAGGAGTAAATAAAATACCACGTACAATTAAAGCGATTCCTAGCGTAATCCCTATTGTTTTAACCCATGAAACGATTTCTTTTTTCTTGCTTTTCTCCATCTTTTTCCCTCTTCTCTAGTATTATAATGATTTTGTTAATACCACTAGATCTTGTACAGATTTTTGATCTACTTCAGCAAAACAAGATTTACCTTCTCGGACTGCAGTACCAACATGTGCTTCTGAAATTCCTGTTTCGTTCAATAGTCGCTTTATATTTTCTTTTGTCACACCACTTCCAACAATGAGCTGGATATCCCCTTTACTGACTCTTTGCATTTCATGAAGTACAGGTATATTTCCCTCTATCGTCCCTTGACCACCAGAAGTTAAAATATGAGTTATTTTTTCAAAATTACGTAATGTTTTAACTGCACCAATAAGATCATCCACTTCATCTATCGCACGATGAAATGTGATATTAATCCCATCTACAACAGATAATAAATTAGCTAAATTTTTTTCATCAACTTGATTCTGCTCATTTAATACACCTAAAACAACACCTGCTGCACCAAGTTCTTGTGCAATTAAAATATCTTCTTTCATCATTTCAATTTCTTCTGTTGTATATATAAATGACTTAGCATGGGGACGAATCATAACATGGATAGGTATGTTTGCTGCTTTCACCGCTTTTTTTATAAAAGCATAACTTGGTGTTAACCCACCTTCTGTATATGCTGAAATTAACTCAATTCGATTTCCACCAGCTTTTTCAATTTGCTTCACATCTTCTAAACAAGTTGCAATGACTTCGAGCATGAAACTACCTCTTTTCGTACTTTTTCCACATTATTATACCGCAGCATAAATAAGAAACCTAGGTTTCTCATATAAAACATAAAAAAAGGAATTGAAAAGAAAGATTTCGAAACTCCTTAACAGATTCATTATTTTCTCAAAATTGTTACGTTTATCACATGAAGTCTGTGAATTCTATAAAGCAGTTAATCTTCCTAGAAAATATCGGATAATTTCCACGCCTCATTTAAACCATCAAATATTATCGTACGAATAAATCTTATGTTGAGAAAAACAAAAATCTCTTTCATTTATTTCCATATTCTTTATATTTCTGTTATTCTTGTAATATAATTCTAAATTTTACCACAAATTACACAAGGGGGCTCATTATACGATGAATATGAAAGTTACAACATTGACAGCAGCAACTGTCGCGGTTACTTCTCTTCTCCCATCAATTACTGAAGCGGATATGAAAACAGCTGCTGTACAACCAAAAAACAACGTAAAAATCGGACATGTAAAACTTGATAAAGTCCAACTATATCAAGAAAATACAACAAATGGTGATTCCCTTGGCAGTATTTCATACAATACACCTGTTACCATTCTCGAAACTACACGTGACTGGTATAAAGTAAACGCTCAAAACAAAATTGGTTACATACAAAAATCTAATTTATCTTTGGCGAAATTAAATCAACAGCGTAACCAACATATCGTAAATGCAAGCGCCTTAAACCTTCGTTCAGAACCAAGTATACAATCATCCATCCTTGACGTATTACCAAATGGGACATTTATCTCCGTTCAAGAAACACTTAATGACTGGTATCTCATCTCTTACAACGGAAAAATAGGATATGTGAAAAAAGAATTTGTATCACATAACTCACAACCATTCGTTAAAGGAATCACTATACAAAATAATTCTTATTATGTTGCAACCCCTAAACTAAGGGTAAGAAATGGTGCAGGAACAAATACTGCTGTTATTGGTTCCTTGCAAAATGGGACACAAATACAAGTAGTAGGCACAGTAGGTACATGGTATAAAATTCGTTTTGGCTCTGGATATGGATATGTTACAAAGCAATATGTATTACAAAATAAACAACAAGAACAGTCTGCGTCACCTTCAATACCTGCTGTTTTTAAATTTCCAACACAAGGACAAGTTAGCTCAAACTTCGAAGTCAGATGGGGGCAAATGCATTATGGTGTCGATTTTACAGCAACTGGAGATAAGCCTATTCGTGCTGCAGCTGCTGGAAAAGTTATCAAATCCTACTATTCTAGCAGCTACGGAAACGTCGTATTCGTCACTCATTACATAAAAGGAAAATTATATACAACTGTTTATGCACATATGAAAAACCGATCTGTACAAGCTGGAGATCGCGTTCAAACTGGACAAGTGTTGGGGCAGATGGGGAATACTGGACATTCAACTGGGCAACATCTTCATTTCGAATTACATAATGGGGAATGGAATTTTGAAAAAACAAATGCCGTTGATCCACTTCCTTACTTAGTACGGTAACATCTTATGCTACGTAATATTCCATTACTCATTGAATACCTAGCTTTTTTCGGCCTAATCTGTTGTTTCATCATTTATGATACAAATGTAATTTTTTTAAGTATGCTCATCCTATTTGTATGCTGTGAAATATTGCGAGAGGTATATAAAATACGATTAAGAAAACACATTTCTCATCTATTTACATCACTCATTATTATCGTTTGTCTAATCACTAATTTAAAGATTGATGGTCTATTTATATCAAGTATGTTCCCTATATTTTTTATAAGCGTTCTCCTTATCGTATCCCAATATATCTATGTACCTGAACATCACAAGAAAGAAGATAAAGAGGTAAAGATTATATAGTCTTTTCCGACATATACGTCCATACAAAAAGCCACTTTTGAAATAATGTTTCAAAAGTGGTTTTCTCTGCACAAATCATTTCGTTTTTATCCCGCATTAACGGACAGTAACACTCCCGCCTCAAAATTCAGTAAAAGCAAAGAAGTTAGGTGGGAGTGTTGCTGTCCGTAAAATCCCGATTGGTGAGGGCTGATAATCAGTGGGGATAGCCCCCACTGATTAAAGTTTTACTTTATAACTCCATACGATTTAAAATATCTTTTAATGCCTTTAACTCTTCAACCGTCAATGTAACACCTTTTCCCATTTTGTCATGCTCTGGTGCCCAATCACGCAGATCATATTTTGGCTCTTTTCCGTTCCAACTGATTAAATTGAGCTCTTTATTCCAGCCTTTAGGTGACTGTGATAAAGTTCCAAAAATTTCTTTAATATCAAATTTAATTTCCGCCACTGTTATTCCCCCTTTAAAATATATATTCCCTATTTAGATCTCCTACATTCTCTCATATCTATATCGATAGGGCTAATTTCCCACACATCTACCTCTGATTCATTATGAACTATACTGATTGTTTGAACTTAGCAGAATACCCTCAGCAATTCATCTTTCACTATAAAAAGGCTCGGTGTATACCGAAGCCTTTTTTCATACTTACCGTTTATCAATTTTTGCAGCAATCCTATTCCCAATGAATTGAACAGATTGAACGAGAATAACAAGCATAAGTACCGTAACAATCATAACGTCTGTTTGAAAACGATAATATCCAAAACGAATTGCTAAATCGCCGACACCGCCTCCGCCAACAACACCTGCCATGGCTGAGTAGGAAATAAAACTTACTGTTAAAACTGTTAAGCTTAATACAAGGCCTGAACGCGCTTCAACGAGCAATACTTTCCACACAATTTGCAGTGGCGTCGCTCCCATTGCCTCAGCAGCTTCAATTACACCTTTTGGAACCTCGCGTAATGCTTGCTCTACGAGTCTCGCAAAATAGGGAATGGCTGCTACTGATAATGGAATCGTTGCAGCGATTGGACCAATTGTAGTTCCTAATAAAATTCTTGTAAGTGGCACAAGAGCCACTAGTAAAATGATAAATGGAAATGAGCGAATAATATTTACAATGCCGTTTAAAATACGATGGACAATATTTTGTTCCAAAATTTGTCCTTTACTTGTAAAATATAAAATTACACCTAAAGGAACACCTAAAATAATTGCTGCTCCAACTGAAAGTCCAACCATTAATAATGTTTGTAAAAGTGATGTCCAAATCTCTGGAAGCAGTGGGATAACATTATTGAACATGTGCAATGCCCCTCTCTTGTTCTACACCTAATAGAAGTTTTGCAATTTCTGTTGTTGGTTTTAGATGTTGGTCACGTAAGTGGAAAGATTCAACAACTTCTCCTTCTTCCATCACCGCTACTTTATTACAAATTTGTTTAATTACATTCATTTCATGCGTTACAATTACGATTGTAACTCCTAACTCTTTATTTATCTTTTGTAAAAATTGCAAAATAGATCGTGTCGTTTTCGGATCGAGTGCCGATGTCGGTTCATCACAAAGCAATACCTTGGGATCATTTGCTAATGCACGAGCAATCGCAACACGCTGTTTTTGTCCACCACTTAGTTGAGAAGGAAAATGATGCGCTTTATCACTTAAGCCAACAATCTCCAAACACTCTCTTACACGTTTTTCTCTCTCTTCTTTTGAAACTGATTTCAATTCTAATGGTAAAGCAATATTATCCGATACGTTTTTATTATGAAGAAGATGAAAATGCTGAAAAATCATACCAATTGACTGTCTTGCTGTTCGTAAATCTTTCTTGGATAACTTTGTTAAATCTTTTCCATTTACAATAACTGCACCTGAATCTGGTTTTTCCAATAAATTCATTGTACGTAATAATGTAGACTTTCCAGCACCACTTAATCCAGCAATTCCATATATATCATGTTCCTCAATTTGCAAAGAGACTGATTTTACACCGTGAAATAAACCTTCTTTCGTCTGAAACGTTTTATTGATATCGCGTAACGTTATCATTTTCACTCACTCCTTTTCAATTGATTTAAACGCATCATCTGCTAGTAATGAGAGTGTTACATCATCCATCGGTGGATTGTGTAAACCCGCGCGAACATTTAAATAATAGCGGTGCAGTGGATTCTTTTCAGATAAGCTTTTTGCCCCTACAATTCTCATTGCCTTATCAACAATTGATATCGCCGCATTCGTCGCAATATATTTCGCTGCTGCTAATTCCGCTTGTAAAGATTGTTTATTTTCCACCTCATCATATTTTTTCGCAACTTGGTATAAAAAAGTACGAGCTTGCAAGAGTTCCAGCTCTAATTCGCCTACTAATCTTCTAACGTTTGGAAGCAAACTAATTGGGTGATTTAAACTATTCGGTTGATATGCTTTCGCAAAATCAATCGCATAATTTCTTGCAGCCTGCGCAATCCCTAAATAACATGCTGGTATATGAAGTAACCATCCAATTCCTTTCGGTTTCGCCTGTGAACCTTTTACATCTGTAAAAAATTTATGCGGGATTTCAACATTCTGTAATACAAGATCATGGCTAGCCGTTCCACGCATCGCAACACTATCCCATGTCTCTTCAATCAACACACCCTTTTCGTGTCTTGGAATCACAAATTCTCCTATCTCATCTCGCCCTTCAATGCTTGCAGATATGATGAAATAATCAAGTACTGGCGCCATCGTTGTGAACGTTTTTCTTCCGTTTATAATCCACTTATCGCCTTTTTGTACAGCTAATGTTTCTGGTTTTCCTCCCCGAGTAGGACTCCCTGTCTTCGGTTCAGTTGCCGCCCTGTTAAAAAGGGCGCCTTTTTTTACTTCTTCACAAAACCAAGAAAACATCTCAGGTTTCCATGAGCGATTTTCCGCAAGTTCCTTCACAATTCCAACATGCCATCCAATAGACAAAGCTGTTGCTCCATCTCCCTCTGCAATCTTCTCTTGAAATAAAACAAAATCATATAATGAAATTGCCTTCCCACCAAAATCCTTCGGAAGAGTTAACTTTGTATAACCAATACTTTGTAAGTCTTTAATATTTTCAAAAGGAAAAGAGCCTAGTTCGCTCAGTTGATGTTCCCTTCCTGCAAATTGCGGAATGAATTCTGTTATCTTCTCCAATACGAGAGCTTGTTCTTCTGTTTCTATAAATGATAATGTCATGTCAAGATCTCCTTTACTTTAAGTAGTCAGGAAGCACAAACCCTTCAAATTGTTCTTCAGACTGAATCATCTTTTTGAACTCTGGTGAATGGTATGCTTCAATTAAATCTTTCGCAAATTGTTTTTCTTTATCTTCATCACGAACCGTAACAATAATTCTATGTTGTGAAGGTGTTTTTTCTAATTCCAGTGCCTCTTTTAACTTATGTCCAGATGAAATGACAAGATTTCCGTTAATAATGCCGTAATCTAAATCTTTCATTGCCCTTGGGATTTGTGGTGATTCAAGTGGTACTAATTTGAAATCTTTCTTTTTAAACGTTATATCTTTTTCGGAAATTGTTAAAATATTTACATTTCCTTTTAATTTCACCCAGCCAATCCCTTCTAAAATACGTAATGCCCGTTCTAAATTAACTGGATCATTTGGTACCCCAATCTTCATTCCATCTTTCAAATCATCTAATGATTTATGTTTCTCAGAGTATACACCTTGAGGTGCTGATGGAACTTGAATAATACTTGAAATTTCCGCATTATTTTCTTTTGCGTAAGACTTCATAAAAGCAGTACTTTGAAATATATTTGCATCAATATCCTTATTCGTTAATGCTGGATTTGTTTCGTTTGGTGAATTAAACTCAACAATTTTAATTTTGTATCCCTTTTTCTCTAAGTACGGTTGTACCGCTTTTTTCACTTGATCACTGTACGGACCAGGTGTAAAACCTAAACGAATTTCTTTTTGATCGCCCCCTGATGTCTGCGTGCAACCCGTAATGATAAATAAACTACATACAATACTTACAAGTGCAAAAAATAAACGTTTCATCCCTTCTCCTCCTACTAAAAAACAACCTTACATATTAAGAAGGTTGTCATCTCTTTTCCTTCTTATCTACTCGGAATTAGCACCTTTTTTATTACAGATAGGTTGCTGAAGCTTCATTGGGCCGTTCCCTCCACTTCTCTCGATAAGATTATATTTGATTATGCATTCTAGTGTGTCACTATTCCGATGAAAATACAAGGTTTTTATTGAAAGTTTTTTCTATAATTTGTAAAGTTATAGAAAATCCAAAGCATATTTGCATAAAAAAAGGATAGACTCCGTAGAACCACTCTACCTTTGTCTATCCTTTTCTTTATTTTTTAATCACCTTTCAATATACGCAAAGGTAACGATGCAACATATCCAATATAAGAACATAATTCTTTAAAGAAAAATGGAATTTCCGTATCTAATGTTTTATATGCTGATGTTGGCGTTGGTGATGCATATGCATCTATCCCAATATGCTTCGCTATTCTCATCGCTCGCTTCATATGAAGAGGATCACTTACAATCGTATACGTATGTAAGCCATTATCAATTCCAACCTGTTTCGCATTCTTTAAATTATCTTCTGTAAAACGCGACTGTGTTTCAATTAATATATCTTCATCCTTTACGTTATGCTTTAATGCATACGCTTTCGCAGTACGTGCTTCTTCCTGCTCTGCTTCAAATTTAGTACCACCTGTAAAAATAATTTTTTTAATACTTCCATTCTTATACAAAGAAATCGCATGATTGATTCTTTCACGAAATACAGGAGATGGTTTTCCGTTCCAAGAAGCTGCTCCTAGTACAATAGCAGCATCTGTATCCACCTCATCCGTTTTAAAGCGATAACTCCAAATATCGTAAGCTGCATAACTTACAAATAGAATGATAGAACTAACCATGAGCAAGAACACTTGCAAGACTCTTCTTTTTTTACTTTTCTTATTTTGTTTCATTTGTACTGGCCCCCGTGCATTATCCATACTTCTAAAAAATAATCTATTTTAAATCATTATATTTGAGTTCATTTGAAAGAAGGCACTTTTCTCAACAATTGATTCGTGCTATAAAGGGTTTTCATTCAAATAGAGGATTTTTAATTTACTATTTTTTGTGGTGCATATTTTATGAATTTAATTTATGTACAAAATTTCTCATACAACTCCATTGTAACGAATTTTTTCACAGAAGGGAATGATGAAACAAAAGTATATAAAAGAAGTAATCATTTTGTAAGAAAAAGAGGTATATTTTTTCCCTCTTAGGGACGTATACCTCTTCCACTTCACTTTACAATCCAATATTTCATATGTTGTTCTTCAAGCACACATGTAAAACCGGCTTTTTCTAACACTCTACTTGAAGCGGCATTACTCGTTAAACAATCTGCTTGAATCGTTTGCACTTCTTCATTCCGTTCTAACCATTCAACGAAAGCTTTTGCCATTTCAGTCGCATAACCCTTCCCTTGATATTCTGGTACAATACTATATCCGATCTCTACTGTACCAGTTGGATCGGGCGCACCTTTACAACCCATATCACCAATAATAACATTATCTTCCTTATGAACAATCAGTCCACTCCACTTACTTTGTTCCGGATTTTTCCGTAAACCTTCAGCAACCCATGGTAAAATATCTTTATAATCAGGCATTGGCCATTCTAAAGATATTTTATATGGTATGATTTCTTGCAGCTCTTCTCTGCCTTTTATCGTTGCCTCAACAAGTTCTAATGTAAAAGGAATCATCTTTAGTCTTTTTGTTTCAATATTTGTCATGTTTGCCTCCTATTTATACAGGTCCATTTTGTGCAGTAATCGATCTTTCACGATTGGCCACTCGCTTGCAATGATGCTATATACTACCGCATCCCTTATATAACCGCTTGGTAACCTTCTCTCATTTCGTAATATCCCTTCTTTTACTGCACCTAGCCGTTCAATTGCTCGTTGTGCTTTTTCATTTCGCAAGTCTGTTTTTATTTGCACGCGCAGCATTTGTAATTCTTCAAACGCATATTGCAATAACATATACTTACATTCCGTATTTATACTCGTTCTCTGTACACTCGGATGATACCACGTTTGACCAAGTTCAACAGTCTTGCTTTCTGTTGATATATTGTATAAACGTGTACTGCCGACAACTTCATTCGTTTTTTGATCTATCACAACAAATGGTAAATCCGTTCCCTTTTCATATCGTTTTACTGCCGTTTCAACATATCGCTCCATATCTTGATAGCTATCCATTTTAGCTATTAAATACGTCCAGATTTCTTTATTTCCTTCCACAATTGAAAATAATTTTTCTATATCATTTGTATCTATTAATCGTAACATTGCTCGTTCATTTGTTATTTGCATGAACAATTCCCCTTTTCTATGTATCTAGCTGTATTATAATTAAAAATGCACTATCTATCAAAATATTTAAAATTTATTTTCTATCACTTAAAATCCAATAATACGAAAAAGAAGACTCACTTTGTACAGAAGAAACTGTAAAAATACCTATCATTTCATTTTCCTTTAAAATGATGTAAGTGTTTTTATTTATTACCGCTTGAATGATCTCTTCGTCATCTCCACCTTCTAAAAGATACTGCCACTGGTCAATTTCTCGCTCTTTTAACCACTGTGCAACTTCTTTTAGCATTTTAACAATGAGAGGACTTTCATCATTATGTGCAGTTCTAATTTGATAGCCTTCAAGAATATTTTGATACAATTTTTCTTCCTTCCTTTTAGCACTTCGGCTTTTTACTTAAATAAAAAAAGAAACACTCTACCTTAATATATAAAATTGAATGGTGACGTCTTTTCTTTCCTTTACAAAGGTTCCATTATCATATGGTATAAATAAAGGCTGTTTTCTAAAAGATTGTTGCTTTTTAAATAATTATTTGTAGATATTATATCTTCTGATAAAATAGTAAAGTATTTTCATTATTCTAAAGTCACAGGAAAGAAGGTAAGATATGAAAGATATAAAAGACAAAACCAAGAAAACAAAAAAGGATTTCAACCCAAAAGACGCTGTTTTAGTATTCTCTTCTTTTACATTCATTTGCGTGGCTATCATTTTTATTCTTATGGTTTATGATGTACTCACAATTCAAAATTTCCTATCATTCGATAAACCAATCCGAATGATAATGAATATATTTATTGCTTCGTTTGCTCTACTTTTGTTTGGTGTAATGTTAACGCTTTACATTCCCTCGAAATACATTGACGATACAAACAAGAGTTATCAAAAGTATTCACTGTTAAGTGTTTTTGCCTTTATGTTTTTAGGAGCGTTATTTGAAGAACTTTTGTTTAGAGGAATTATTCAAAATTTGCTTTTCATATTTATAGAGAACCCATGGATTGCAATTATAACAACTACTTTATTTTTCTTAGGTTTTCATACTCAATACTTCAAAAAGCCTATAATGCTAATAAATATAAGCGTTCCAAGTTTGACTTTTGGTTGGATATATTTTGAAACAAACAATATTTTAGTACCATTTGTTGTACATTTTCTAATGAACTTAGGAATAACGCTATTATTCAAATACAATTTAATAAGGGTTAAAAAATAACTTAGTTTACTGATATTTCGACCTCAATCGACTCTTAGTTGAGGTCTTTTTTATGCACTTCTCAACATCTCAACTGTTGTACAATTTGATTTCTGACACGCTGAAATAAGCATTTGTTCTACTCGTTTATCAAATGCTAAATTCTTCCCTAATTCAAGCCAATGGAACCAATAGAGATAGTTATCTAAATAATAAGTTCCAACTTTTATAACTAAAAAAGGCTTAGAGATTTCTCCAAACCTTTTTTATCTAAATAGAATTCTAGAAAACTACTTCTCCAATACTAATCACATTACTGATTTCGCTGCGCCCCTCTAAACTCCTCCTTAATTTGATCAAGCGTTCCTTCTTCTGTAATTAATCGATATGCTACATACGCTAATACTTTTGCGGATGTAACTAATGCTTTATCGCCAAGTTCCGAACGAGCTGCTTCTCTAAATTCATTCGTATGTGCAACTAAATTATCCGGCCCAATTTTAATATAAGGATGAACCGTTGGTACGACTTGACTCACATTTCCTGCATCTGTTGAACCGATTCCAAGTCTCTCTTTACGATTTACATCTTCACCAAGGTTTTCTAATTCCTCAGCAACCACCTCATTAAATGTCTTCGTCACTAATAATTCATCAATTTCATTTTGAAATTGATTGATTTTTACTGTTGTTCCTGTAGCTAAAGCTGCTCCCTTTGCAATATTTCGTACCTTTTCAGTTATTTCAACACATCTTTTACGTGTTGCTGCTCGAATAAAGAAACGGGCTGATGCGTAATCCGGAATAATATTCGGTGCCTTACCACCCTCAGTAATGACACCATGAATTTTCACATCTGATGGAAGCTGCTGACGAAGTGCGTTAATCCCATTGTAAAGCTGAATCACCGCGTCTAATGCATTAATTCCTTCTTCAGGTGAAGCAGCCGCATGTGCCGACTTTCCATAAAAATGAAAATCAAGTGGATCAACTGCGAGTGACGGACTTGTTGTTGCTGTTTTTCCACTAGGGTGAATCATAAGTGCTGCATCAATATTGTTAAACAAACCTGCCTTCACATAACTTGCTTTTGCACTTCCATTCGGCCCACCTTCTTCTGCTGGTGTTCCGAATACAACGATTTCACCGCCGATTTCTTCAATTGTTTCCGATAATGCAATGGCTGCTGCAACGCTAATTGTACCAATTAAATTATGACCACACGCATGGCCTAATCCAGGCAAAGCGTCATACTCTGCTAAAAAGGCAATTGTCGGCCCTTGTTTCCCTGAACTTTTCCGTGCAATAAATCCTGTTTCATGTCCTGCGATATTGTGCTGAAGCTGAAATCCTGTACTTCCTAAAAGTAAACTTAACGCTCTAGATGCAAAGAATTCTTGATTACCAATTTCAGGATTCGCATGTATATCATGACTTGTTTTTAAGTATTTTTCTCTATTTCTTTCTATACTTTCCGTAATACTATTTCGGTGTGACGTTACTTGTTTTGTTCCCATTTCCCATTCCTCCTTTAAATTTGCACATAAAAAAGCCTCTTTCTAAAAGATAGAAAGAGGCTTGAACATACAGATTCAAAAATGGCCTTCTTTCTTATCTTTCAAGTCTTTCACTTGCTGGAATTGGCACAGTATTCATATTGAATCCGCTGCCGAGGTTTCATAGGGCCAGTCCCTCCACCTCTCGTGATAAGAAAATCGTTTTTATTTTCATAAAATTATATTAAATTATTTTCATTCTAGTTTTATTCCGAGTAAATGTCAAGGAATTCCGATCTGATTTTAACGAATATCTAAAAATCCTTTTAAAACGCCAATCGTTTCAGGCGCCTGCATTCTTGCACATATATAAGGGAATTCTGGACTTCCTTCAAACATCATTTGCGATGTTAACGGAGCACCTACCCAAAAGATCTCATCATCAATACATACAAATGGGAGTGATTTATTTTGCCTTTGTACTCTCACATTTTTTAATGGAATTGGTCCATCGCTATAGATTGTTACCTGCGCTGTTGTACGCATTAACGCCTGCCATACCCTTTTATCTACTTGTCTTGTACTTGGGAGCGAAATAATAATTTTTTGTTTTGCTGACAGAATGTCTTTTAATAATGCTTTCGTCTCTTCCAAATTCATTTGCATAAACCATCTCAAGCGTTTTGTAATTTTTCGTTCTAACAATGGACGTGATGTTGTACGATCATATACATTTCCGTGTCTTTCTATGTGAGAAGTTAAGTGAGATAACGCTTGTTTTCTAGAAAGATTTTTCCGCATATATTGACAGTCCGATAACTGAATGAGCTTTCCTCTTGCTCTCGTTACCGCAACATTTACAAGACGATGATTCTTATGATCAAAGAATAACACGCCAGGACGTTCCTGCGGATAACTATCTACTGTATCAAAAATCATCATATCGCGTTCAGATCCTTGAAATTTATGAACCGTCGCTGCTAGAATAGGTGTATTTCGATACTTTGTTTTTTGCAATATTTCTCTTATACATGTTGATAAGAAACGAGACTGCGCGCGATATGGCGTTACAACTCCAATCGATTGAACGCCATCTAATAATCCAATTAAAATCATCTGCATTGCAACGAAACCGGACATAATGTTAAAACGAGAACCAGAAGCGGCATCTTTTAAAGAGTAAGCTCCCATTAAACTTGTATCAAACAGAGCTGTCGCTTCGTTTGCAAACGGCTGTAATTTCGCTAATTCTTGTCTTGCCGAAACAGAAGGATGGTCGAACACTCTATTCTTATAAATAAATGAGTTTGTAAATTTAGATATATCCGCATGCATACGTCTTTGTTCTTGCAGCATAAATAGATTCGGATGTGTCTCGCACTTGTTTACGGATTGGACAATCCCTGCATGATAAAACATATCTTCTCCTAACCACTTTCTAACAAGCTCATGATTTGCCATCGCAATTGGTGGCAACTGTAAAAAATCACCACAAACGACAATTCGCTTACCAAGAGAAGCAGCTAATGCGATTTGTGGTACATATGTCATACTCACTTCATCTACAACAACTAAGTCAAATGTTCGTTCATAAATAAGAGAATCAATTGCACACTTAGATAGTGTCGCACCTATTACCTTTGCATTTTCAATATATTCTCTTTCTACTTCTTTAATTTTCGCTCTTTGTTTTCTAAGATCTCCTTCAATTTCTTGCATACGCTTTTTATCAGAAGCAGTTGCCTTATAAGATAAGATTTTTTGACGAAGATCTTGACGCATTTCTTCTAAATAAAGCTTTTCTTCTCCCCATGAGCCATTCGTTGTTTCCACTAATCTAGAAGCAAGCAACGTTTCATGGTTACGTATATGTTCATGTTGACTAAATCCATACCGGACGATTTCCCCTGGTGTCCATTTTTCTTTTTTTTCTATTTGCTTTGTAACCTCACTCATTAATACATCAACCGCTGCATTACTATGAGCAAGTACAAGTACTGATTTTCCTTTTTGATAGTGCGCTGAAATAATACGTGATAAATTATAAGATTTTCCTGTTCCCGGTGGGCCCCAAACATATGTCGTCGGATTATAAAAAGAACGATATGCCAGTTCATTCTTCGGATTTTTCATCTTTTCTATATGCTTTGGCGTACTTTTTCCATCTAAAAGACGCTTTACGCGTTGACGTTTTTGTTTATCTTTTCGTATTTCTTTCAATCGCTCTTGCAATTGCTCTAATAACTGCCATGGTTCACTATATAAAATTGCTTCTCTTATTTCGCCTTGTATATAATCATTTAATTTCAGTTCGATTTCTAATCCATGTACAGATAGCACTTCTCCTGTTGCTTCCTCACCATCAAATTCAATCCGAATGGGTGTACCATCAGGTAAGCTTACTTCCGAAATAAGCTGAAATACATACACCGTACTCTCATAATCTGTATATAAAAAACGGCCATTTATAATCGATAATTTACTGCCGCCTATCGTTTTCCAATGTTTAATTTCATATACTAACGCCTGATGCCACTCTTTCATCGTTTCCGTTAATGAAGGAGCTTGCGAAGTTGTATTCATACTAATGTCTCCTTCCTTCTCTCCAAACATACTTTCTCACTATATCATATAACACGATAAAATTTGTAAGGTTTTTATCTTGCTTATTTTCTTAATTTTCAATATTATGATACATATGAAATTTACGGAAAGAAGATATCAATATGCCAGTAAGAAGAATCGAACACGTCGGAATCATGGTTGCAAACTTAGAAACGTCCCTTTCCTTTTATGAAGAAGTAATTGGACTAAAGCTTATCAAACGTATGGGACATCCAGACCCAAACTTAAAGCTTGCTTTTTTAGTGTAGAAGAATCACAAGAAACAATTCTTGAATTAATTGAAGGCTATAATCCTTCTCTTCCAGCAGAAGGAAAAGTGCATCATATTTGCTTTAAAGTAGACTCTCTAGAAGATGAAATTGAAAGACTGAAGAAGTTAGGAGTAACTTTTTTATTAACAGAGGAAATTGAAACATTACCTGATGGAGAATGGATTGAGTTTTTTGAGACGGAGTGATAAAGTAAAGCTTTTATCAGTAAGGGCATTCATTCCCTCACTTATTTATTTATGGAGGTGAACCGATACATTGAATCAAACAGACATTCAACTAGGAAACATACATGGTCTCTTATTACAGCCCACAAAACAGGATAAAAAAATAACAATCGTTTTCTATCATGGATGGGGATCTAGCATTTATCATCAAATCTTTTTAGGTACCATCTTAACTAACTTTGGATATACCGTAATTATTCCAGAAATTATTTATCACGATTCACGGACAGCTTTAGAAAATCATTTTTCTAAACCGATAATGGAACAATATTTCTGGAAAACCATTTTGCATACTGTTAAACATGATATAAATGATTTATTTACTAGTATCTATGAGAGTGAATACTGCTTAGGTCATAAAATTGTAGTTCTCGGAAGTTCAATGGGTGGATTCATATCCTCAGGAGCTTTTATCAAAGATTCAAAAATTGATGCACTTATTAATATAAATGGTTCAGGAGCTTGGATAACTTCTGAAGAGATTTTTCAAAAGCAAGGCTCAAATATCGCCAATGAAATTCATATGATTAGAAAAATGGATCCTATTCAATTTATCGAACGCATTCATAATCGACCTATACTATTATTACACGGGGCAAGTGATGCTGTTGTCTCGCCTCTTGGACAACAAACATTTTGTGAAAAAGTACAATCACACCATCAAGATACAACAGCTAACATTACATTTATGCTATACCAAAATATCAATCATTCTATAAGTATTCCAATGATTGAAAAAATAGTAAACTGGTTAGATGAGCAATTTGTTCTTTATAGCTAATTAAGACAGACAAGTAAAGCTTACATAAAAAATCAGCACCACTTATTTTGGTGCTGATTTTCTTACATATTAGGAAAATAGTGATGTATTCGCATATAACGCCGGAGAACCACCTGAATGTACAAATAGAATGTTATCTTCTTTCTTAAATGTACCTTTTCGAATTAGGTCGATCAGTCCAGCTACTGCTTTCCCTGTATATACTGGATCCAGTAAAACCCCTTCTGTTTTTGCTAAAAGCTGAACAGCTTCTACCATTTCAGGTGTTGGTAAAGCGTATCCTGGTCCAACGTATTCATCAAAACATGTCACGGCCTCACGCGGAATACTGTTTAGAATACCAACATGCGCTGAAGTTTCTTGCACAAGCTTACATACCTTTTCTTCTTGTTCAGCTTTCCCGCGGCTCACATTCATTCCAATTACCGGAATCCCTGTTTGTCTTCCATAAAATCCAGTGATCAAACCAGCATGCATGCCCCCGCTGCCACTTACACAAACAACCGTATTGAAATCTATCCCTTGCTCAAACGATTGAGCCATAATTTCCTCTGCACATGCAATATATCCCATTGCACCGGTAGGATTGGATCCTCCAACTGGAATGACGTATGGTGTATGCCCTTTTTCAGTTACTTCTTTGGCCACTTTTTGCATCTCATCCATAAGGTCAGTTCCGTTTGGCACAACGATTACATTTTCAGCACCTAATAAATGATATAAGAAGTAATTCCCATTAAAATCTGGTTTTTCTTCTGGTTCAAGTCCTTCTTCTAATACAAGAATGCATTTCATTTTCTCTTTTACCGCAGCTGCTAATGTTAATCGGCAATGATTGGACTGAATACCGCCAGCAGTAATTAACGTATCTGCACCTTTCGCCTGTGCATCCGCCACAAGGAATTCTAATTTTCTTGTTTTATTTCCACCAGCTGTTAAACCAAGTAAATCATCTCGTTTAAAATAAATAGAAGGTCCTCCTAGGACTTCAGAAAAGTGATTTAATTTTTCAATTGGCGTATATGATTCTGTATATTTTTTTCTAGGGAATTTTGCTAAATTCATACTAACTCTCCTTATTTACTCTTTATCTAAAATTAAAATAGTAATTCAAATATCCATCAAGCATTATCTGTTCACTAATCATAACTCTTACACTTTTATTAGAAAAGTCTTCAGTAACCAAACAATCCTAATGGATTTTTAGCCTGAATTATTTTCAGGAAACATTTCTCAGTATACTTGATTCATTGTAGTAAAGCGACTCTAATGATTTAAAAAACATGATTTCCCCTAACATTTCACTTACTTTTTTATAAACGCACAAAAAAGAGCTTTATCATAACATAAAAGCCCTTTTTATATAGAAGATATACATTATTACTTTCATACTACTTTTCTAAACTATTTATTAGCTGAAAAATGAACAATCCGTGTTAAACCTGGATGTAAATTCCTTTCTCCTTTATGGCGCACATATACCGTTTGATCCCCTTCAAATTTTGGAGGATTCCCCGCATTATATGTATGACATTCGTTTGTTCCTTCTATAGAATATTCCATGTACTCTGTTGCACCGACAAGAATATTCTTTTTATCATCAGCTATTACATCGAGTTCCATTTGCGTCATTTTCCCATCATGAATAGATCGCTTTATCACGCTGCAGACAGCGTTCGCAAAATAAAATTGTGCCCAGAGAGCAGCATTTAAAATCCACGATATAACATGTCGGTAAGTTATATCCCTTAATAGGGGACTTAAGGTTTGATGAAGGGAAACTCGAAATAGGTTTCCTTGCTTTATCTTTGTTAACCTGTTAATAAAGTACTTTTTCTTTTTATCACTAATTTATACACTATAAAGACGAAAATTCCAAAGATAAGAGTTGAACAGGCTGGTAAAATCTTATCATTTGGCACGTATACGCTCCAAAAAGAATTCATAAGTGCATGGAAAACTAGACACATAAAAATACTTTTAGTTGCATTATAAATTGTAGTATATATGAAGGATACGGCAATTATCGTGATTATAAAGTATATAAAATTTATTTGAGACTGGTTAGTGCCTGGAATGAACCATAACGGCAGGTGCCAAACAGCCCATATTATGCTCACAATCATGGTGCTTAAAAATGAAGAAAACCTTTTTTGAAGTGCAGGTTGCAAGAATCCCCTCCATCCGATTTCCTCAACTCCACCACCAATAATCATTGGAAAATTAAATAATGCAACGTATAATGGCTTTTGCATCGTTTCCCCACCAAATAGCGTTGGCAGATAACAGCTAATAAAAGCTAGAACAATGAGCAGAATATACCATGCAAAATGATGTTTAGCGTTAACAATGTTTTTGATAAAAACTCTAAACTCCTCTTTTGATCCATATTTTTTCTTTAAACTAATTGCACTAATTGCTGGCATGATACCTCCGAAAACAAACAATATCATTGCTAATGGAGTACCGAATGTGGTAATGTCCCATTTTATCAAGCTAATTAATAGTGCCCAGAGTATCCATGTAAATATGAACGTGCATATTAAGTATCGTTTCATATCATTATTCATATACCTATCCCTCTTAGATTTTAAAATGAATATAGCTTGGTACATAAAAAGATTCATATGTATTATAAACGTTTATTCCTACTGTATTTTATAACTTCTGAATATGCGTATCCTTAAAATCCGTTTGATATTTAAGACCACATCCGAACAGACGATCCATTCCAATATGAGCTGTCCAAATTAAGCCGATCATAAGAGTCACATCTGATTTTAGAAATAAACCGATCAAAACCAGTAATATTGATACTATGTAAGTATGAAACAGGTTATAAATCTGCGCACCAATACGATTATTAATAAGATATGCTAGCATTGAAACATCAGGTACTAAAAGCAACAAGAAGAATATTAACCAGCTAAACTCATTTAATGCATATATATAAATGGTCGCTATTAAGACAATAAGCCCTTCCATACGTATGATTTTTTTCTCCATATTTTATCCTCCTCCCTTATAAATAACAGAATAATAAGACTATTATAACATTTAATTCCAAAACCAGTCTAAACGAATTATCATGTACAAAAAAGCACAGGAATCCACCCTGCGCTTTTTCTTATACTACCTATACTAACTTTCCGTCACGTAATGTTAAGATGCGATCACATACATCCAGCATTCTTTCGTCATGTGTAATCATAATCGCTGCTTTTTGACTTTCTTTTACTTCTCGTTTCATCATTTCGACAACTTCGCGCCCACGTTTTGAATCAAGGCTTGCTGTTGGTTCATCCGCTAATATTAAATCTGGATTATTCATGAAAGCACGAGCAATTGCAACCCTTTGTTTTTCTCCGCCAGATAATTGATTTGGATAATGATTTTTTCTTTGAGATAATCCAAATGCAGCTAACAAATGATCCACACGCTTTTCGGATTCTTTTCGGTCTTCTTTCTTTAATTTTGCAATGTAGAGTAATTGTTCCTTTACATTTAAATAGGGAACAAGATTTGCAAACTGAAAAATGAACCCGATTTTTCTTAAACGAATATCTGTCATTTCCTTTTCTGATAAACGCGTAATATTTTGTTCACGAATGTAAATGTTTCCTTTTGATGGTGATAATAACGCACCAGCAATTGATAACAAAGTACTTTTCCCTGATCCAGAGGGACCAACAATACCGATAAACTCTCCCGCCTTCACATCAAGTGAAATTGGATGTAGAGCAGTTACTTCGGTATTTCCTTCTCCGTACACTTTACTTACTTCCTCTAATTTTAATAATGAAGTCATTACATGCCACCTCCAATTGCTTCTAGTGCATCAACTTTTAACACTTGATATAAGGAAATAAGTGTTCCTAGAATACTAATGACAATAAAGATTCCTGCATATTGGCCAATCATTGTCGTTGTTAATAAAAATGGCATGCTTTCTGGCAAAATCTTTTGCAATCCTTCTACTAATACAATACTTATCCCCATTGCAACAACAGATAAGAATAATGCTTGCACAACTAAAGTATTTGCTAAATACGAATTTTTCGTTCCAATTGCTTTTAATACACCTAATTGCTGCGTTTTTTGTAATGTAATGACATAGAAGAACACACCGATTAATAAAGCAGCAATCACAAGCAAGAACGCAATAATCATTGTTAATGTTCCTTGTTCTTCTTTATACCCTGGAATACTTTGAAGAACTTCTTTTTTCTCAATCACATGTGCATTTTTCACTTCTTTATCAGTACGAAGTGCAATTGCGCTATAATCCTTTTGATTTGGCTGCGCAATTTGTCCCCATACATCTTGATTCACATAAACAACAGGTGTGTGACTAAACATTTGATCTTTCGTAAAGCCAACGATTTTGAATTCCTTTTTCGAAACTGGATCGATAATTGTATCGCCAATATCTATGCCTTTTTCTTTAATCGATTCGTCAGCAACCATTTCATCTTGTGCTGTTCCTAATGCATTCCCTTTCACAATCTTTGGTTCCAAGAACGTGTCACGTTCACTTGCAAAAATTGCAATATCAACCTTTTTTGAACTATCCTTCTTTTCATACGTAGAAACCTTCACATGAAATGGCACAGCATCTTTTGCATCTACTTGCCCTACTACATCATCCACATCTTCTTTCTTTATTTGTGAACGGAGTAATTTATTTTCTGCATCATCTGCTAATACAAATTTTGTTGCATCCATATTTTGAATTGATGATGCATTATCATACGATAAACCATTTGCTAATCCAGAAATCACAAGAACTAAAAATGATAATAAAATCATGATGAGCCCGATTAATCCATATCTTAATTTTGATTGTTTTAATTCACGCAGAGCTAGAAACATTTCGCTCGCTCCTTCCTATTTCTTTCTATGTGCTCATCTTAAAAAAGAAATATGAACGGAATATGAACAAAAGATTACAATCAAAAATTTACCATTGAATGAAATGTATTGGATTCAAGCCCATAGTTTCATTAACGATTTCTATAATGAGGTTGAATATATCCTAATTGTATTCCTTTTGTTACAGCTTCTAATGAAGATGAAACATCCAATTTATCAAACATATGTTGAATATGGTTTGAAATTGTGCGTTCACTAGCATATAACATAGTAGCAATTTCTTTACGCTTATATCCACCACATAGTAACTGTAAAATTTGTTTCTCACTATCGGTTAATTCTTCAACATAGTCCATAGACATTGGAAAATAACAAATACCTTCGTTAATTTTAATTAAAATTTCCAACAACTTATCTGGCATAATATTTTTATTAATAAAGCCACTTACACCAATTTTTTGAGCTTCATATCGATAAACAGGCAAATCATAGCCTGTTAATATAGCTATTTTCGTGTCACATTTACTATCTAAAATAGTTTTTGCTATTTCTAAACCATCTTCGCTACTAATATTGCTTAAATTTATATCTACTAAAATAATATCTGGCTTAAACTCATTAATGATTGTGATAACATTTCCAACATTTTGTAATGAATAGAATTCATCTATCTCAGGATAATCTTCTAAAGCTATCTCCAAACTTTTTGAAAACAAAGCATGGTCATCTATTAATAAAATATTGATAGGAATCATCTCCTTTCATAGGAATAAAAATATCAATACATAAACCAGAAGGATTACATTCTGAAATTGTCATGTTACCGTTTAACAAAAACAGTTGTTCTTTAATCGAATTCACCCCCCTATGTTCATTAGGAATATGCTTCTCATTTCCCATACCTATCCCATTATCTTTTACTATAAGCTCTATTTTGTTATTTTCTTGTGTCAAACTCAAAACTAACTTAGAACATTTAGAATGTTTGAACGCATTTGTTACTAATTCTTTTAAAATTCGATATATAACAAGATTATAAGGTTCAACTAAGAATAAATTATCATTACAATTAAAAGATATATCAATATTTTTCATTCCGTATTTTTGCTGGATCATCTCAAGCAGATTACTATAATTCTTTTTTAATGTGAGTGTCTTTAATAACGTTGGGTGGTATTCTTGCATTTGTACACGTATAGACTGGTTTAAGTCATCTAGCGTTTTTACTATCATTTCATGAATTTCTTCTTTATTAGATTTATTCATCATATTTTTAACTGCTAATATATCTTGTAATATTTCATCATGCAGATAATCAGAAAATTCACTTTTCAACCTCTCCTCTTTAGCTATCTGTAAAAGATTTTGAACGTAAGAGCTTTCTGGCAAGGGTTTAGGTTCTTCTGCATCCACATTTAAGATCGTATCTTTTATGTCTTGAAATAATAATGTGAAATAAAGAAGAACAAACCAAAAAATCGTATGTATAATGACAAAATAGGTAATCATATTAAATTTAAACAACAGCCCAAGCGAACTAATAAAAACAATAAAACATAAAAACATGAATATCATTTTACCTTCCTTTAAAAGAAAATATTGCTTCATAAATGTATGGCTTTTAAAAGCAATCGCATGAATACTAAATAAGGGTAGCAGGATCACGATATACCACCCTAAATTACTTAAATATTCGGGGCTTCCTGCAAACAACATAGCATATACAATAAAGAGAGCGATAAGAATAGCAACAGATTTAAATAACTGCTTTTTTTCGCTTTTGAAGATAAATTTAATTCGTTCTCGATTTTTCAAAAACAGAAAAATAATACAAATAAAACTAAAAATCCATTGACATGAAAATAGAGCGGCAAATATTTTATCGTTTGTCAATTTCGCAACCAATGTTAATACACATGTAATCTTTAAAATCCAGTCTGTCTCTTTTTTATAAGCATAAATAGAATCTTGGAAAAAGAACAAAAGCAAAAATTGTACTGTCTTATATAGAATTACTACACTAAGTAGTATACTTAGTGTATAAGAAATTTGACTCCCGTTAAGCGTAAGTAAAAATTGCCATGAAGCAAAAAATAGCAATTTGGAGAATTTTGATAGCGTGTTATTTTCTTTTATGTTTACAAAACTAATATATGCCCCATATATGACCATTATTGTTATAAACGTTAGTGGAAGTAACTTTGCTGTTCCTGCAATCTTACCTTGCAAAAATTCATAGCATAAAAAAATAATCATACAAAGTTGATTCATTAAAATAAAGATTTGTTTTTGCTCATAGTATTTTTTCATAGACTCACTTACCTTTACTAGATTACATACAGATAAAGCTGATGTTTGTTTATTATCATCAGCTTTATCTGTAAATTTTTACTTTTTATCGTTAAATATAATTTTATAGCATGCTCTTTTTGTTAACAAATAATAAATGATATAAACCACAGTAAAAATAATTAATGCAAAAAGAATAGGTAATATAAAGGCACTACCTTTTCCTAATAAATCGTCCATTAAAGCAGTTTTGTATGCCACCAGTGCAAAAATACTATGCGCTGCCCCTAATATATAAGGGATGCTAAATAACGTAAAGATTTCTTTTCTTATTATCCTTTTTATCTTTTTCTTGTTATATCCCATTCTTTGTAAAATTGTAAATTCATTTTCATTTGACATTATACTCGAAAGATTATGGAAATAGAGTATGCTACCTGTTGCAATAAAAAAGATGATAGTGACAAAGCTAATGAGCAGGAATGTTGAGCTATTCTGCTGGATAATGTAATCATTTTTTTGATAACTACTTGTAAAATAGATATTATCTTTAAATAGTGGAGCTAAGTTTTCATAAACTTCTTTGTTATCTCTCATATCTGTTCCGTTAATGCTCATCATAGTCTTTTCTGGAAGCCCTAATGCTTTTATTTCTTTGTAAAGTTTGTCAGAAATAATAAGGGTTCCTACACTATTCGCAAATCCAATTGGGTTAAGTAATGTAGTCTCTTTCACTTTCACATCCACACTCTTTGTAGATGTTAAGTTCAAAGTATATGTATTCTCTTTATCTAACTTTTCTTTTTCAGGCCTATATTTCACTAAAATACTTTCATGTTTAGCTAAATTCTCAAATTCTACATTTTTCCCTTGAAAATTTATTAGATCCCTGTAATCCGACTCAGAGATTAGATCAAATCCATGTTCTTTCTTCATACTATATTCTTTAGGCAAATTTTCAGAAGAGGATGCTCCTTGAATAATAGTCGTTTCTTTGTATTTCATGTTTTCTTTTCCGACAGTATCTTGCACAGCTTTAATTGCTTTATTAGCCGATTCTTTATCTTCCAACGGGAACTCAATAGCTGACGGTACGATACGTTCTGTAGCAGCAATTGGATAGTAAAGCGTTAGTATAGTGGCGCCAAATATAGCCAAAGTTCCTGCAGCTAATAAAGTTAACAAAATTAAAGTCTTTGCCTTCGAACGGATTTTAAATATAAAGTTTGGAATGATAATAATATTCGATTCCTTATAAAACCATTTTTTCTTTTTCTTCAATTTTTGAATAGCAAAAGGTAAAAAGGAGTGAATAAAGAAGATTGTCCCTAATACCACACTTAACATTGTTAAAAGTGCGATTGGTGAAAACCCTATCGTTTTCCACAATGATTCGGTTCCTCTTATAATATCAATAGCTAAGAAATAGCCTACCAAAATCAAGAATAGTCCTAATAGGGATAAAGCTGTACTAACTTTCATCTGCTTTTCTTCCTTTTTCTCCATACATACCAAAGTAAGTAAGGAACTTTTTCGAAGGATTATCCAGTTTGATAAGAATAAGACAGTCAAAACAGCAAATATAAAAATAAAAGTGAATAGTACCGAATCAAGATTAATTAATGGCACTTCAGAAGTATTAATGTTTAATTTTAGTACTTTGACTATCACCTCAATAATTCCTTTATGAGCAACAGCACCCAGCACGATACCTACAATTAGAGCAGTAAAAGAAATTATAATATTTTCAAAGGTTAATAATTTTACCATGGTTGACTTTCGATACCCCAAGAGCGAATAAATTCCCAGTTCTTTCATTCTTTTTTTCATAAAGAAAGTATTGGAGTATGACATATAGAATAGTACAAATGCCATAACGAAGATTGCCACCGTTCTCGACATTGTTTCTACTCTACCATCAGACGAAATCTTTTCCATGATAATATCGTTCATGGAAAAAGAAATAAAGGCGAAAAACACCATCAAAACAAAAGCCACTGAAACGAAATAGAACGAATAGAAGGAAAAGTTATTCTTCAGATTCTTTGTTGCTATTGTTAATAATCCCACAGTCATGCCTTCCTTTCACACTCTTAGTTATATCGATTTTCATCAATTTTTGAGATTTCCTTTAATATCTCTTCAAAAAATTCTTTTCTACCCTTTTCGTTTCTTTTTAATTCTTTCAAAATATTCCCATCCTTGAATATTAAGATTCTACTTGAAAAACTTGCTGCATAAGCGTCATGGGTTACCATCAAAATTGTTGTATGAAGATCCTCATTAGCCTCTCTTAACTTTTGAAGCAGCTCTGTTGCAGAGTTTGAATCTAACGCGCCGGTTGGTTCATCTGCAAATAATATACTTGGCTGTTTCGCAATGGCTCTTGCTGCCGCAACCCTCTGCTTTTGTCCTCCAGAAAGTTGACTAGGGTACTTTGATAATTGTTCGAATATGCCAAAACGCTTTGCTAAACTTTCTATAGTCGATTCGATTTCGTTTGGAGATTTGTTTAACAGAGTAAGTGGCACAGCAACATTTTCCTGCACCGTTAAACTATCAAGTAAAAAATACTCTTGAAAAATAAAGCCTAAATGATCCTTCCTAAAATCCGCAGTTTTGTTAACATTAAGTGTTTTAATATTGACACCATTTATCAAAACATCTCCATCTGTCGGTGTATCAATAGTTGATAGTATATTTAATAAAGTTGTCTTTCCAGATCCTGAAGCACCCATAATACCAATAAATTCACCTGATTCAATATCAAAAGATACTTTATTCAGTCCAGGCAATTGATTCTTATTGTAAATTTTTGTAACATTTTTTGCGGATAATAATATATTCATCCTATTTGCTCCTTTCAATTTATTGATATATTAATTTTATTCTTCAATATATAAAGAAGCATGAGTAAAAAACGCAATCTTCTACTTACATTACAAATTCACTTTATTTGCCCTCCTGTTTAGCTGTCCCCTAGATAATGAACACTTTTAAAAAGTTGCCTATGCCTTCATGAAAAGATTAGTAAAACATTTTGGAGAACCAACTGTTCTCACTACAGACAAAACACCGGCATTACTTTGCGCATTTAACAAATTAAGAAAACAAGGATTTTATCAAACTACAATCCATTGTACAATCAAGCATTTAAACAATCTTATTGAACAGGATCATAGGCATGTAAAGAGACGTTTTGCTAAATCCGCAGGATTTCAAAATCTTCGTCATGCTTCACGTACGATAAAAGGTATTGAAACCATTCATGCTCTATATAAACAAAGGCGAAGTCTTCAAAGAGACTCCGCCTTTTCAACGTACAATGAACTTCAACAATTACTAGCTACTTCTTAAACATTGCTCCTCATTTACCAACCTGTTTATGCTTTTTTCAAACTTTGCAACAGAACCACTCGTTTGGTTTTTTTGACAATATCCAAACGTTATTATAAAATGTTTATATATGTGTAAACGAAATAAATTTATGTTTATTTATATTCATAAGAGATAGGAAATGTTAATAACAATAAAGAAATGGGTATACCACCAACAAAGAGCTGCAAAAAGAATGGAACCAGTACGGCAAAGATGCTTTCATGATTGACATACTAGAAAAATAGAAAAGAAGAATTATTAGCTCTTGAAGAAAAGTTACAACCATATGGAGAACGGGGTTATAACCAAAAATAGTCTTAAAAAGGGGAGAAAATTATGGAACAAAGAAAGTATCCAGTAACACCTCAAGATCGAATGAATTATATATTAGGTCTTTATTCGGCAAATCAACAAATTAATGCAGTTCTTTATTTTCCTGTAGGTATATCAAAGAACATACTTGAACAATCAGTAAGGATAACGTTACAATTGCAGCCGGTTTTGAACAGCCGTTTTGTAGAAAGTGATATTCCTTACTGGGAGGAACATTCATCTGGTACTAACTCACCTATTTGTCTTTTTGCAGAAGGAAATGATCAAGAACTTGAAATGATGGCAATAGATTTTATTAAGGAATCTGGAGATCGTATTCAGGGGTCTATGGTTCAAACAAAATTATTACGAGGCACTACAACAAATATGTTAGTGGTGAAATTATCCCATCTATGTTCAGATGGTGCAGGAGTCAAGGAATATATTAATTTGTTGGGAGCAATTTATACTCAACTTTACCTGGGAAAATCTAAGGATCAAATTATAAAGGAATTTGGTGAGGGGAATGAGAGTTTTCGTGATCAATCACCTGTTTTCAAATATGCTGGAATACCAGACGTAAAAAGTGCCTATCGTCCTAACCAAGAACAACAGGCATCGTTATGGTCTTTTCCATCTCAACCGAACAAAAATATATACCCAAAAATGTCGGTACGGCGGTTGAGCCATGAGCAAACTCTACGTCTAATCCAATGGACAAAAGTACAACAGGCTACCTTGAATGATGCAATCATGACTGCATACTTCCGAGCTTTATCACGTTTCACTGTGTATGCAGAACCTCGCACCGCAGAAAAAATGATCGGTTTAACAATTGATTTACGCCGATATCTTCCTAATCATACAACTGGTGCTATTTGCAACTTATCCGGTATGGAAATGCCAGTGATTAAAATGGAAGATGATGAATCATTTAATCAGACTCTAGCTCGAGTCAAACAATCAATGGATAAAATAAAATCTCAAAATCCAGGTCTTTCTTCAGCAGCAGGAATGGAGCTACTGGCAGGTATAAAGCTATCTGCGGTGAAAGAAATGTATAAGCAGCAATACGAACAGGCTTTACAGATGGGGATGGCATTGCCGTTACTTACAAATTTCGGGGTGATAGCAGATGAACCTATTAAGTTTGGTGAAGTTCAAGCTGAGGACGGGTATATGACATCACCTATTATGTATGCACCATTCTTTACAATGGGGGCAAGCTCTTATAATGGAAGACTTACATTTACGATTGGTTATCATACGCCGGATACATCAAAAGAAAAAGTAGACCAATTTTTAGAAAGTGTGGTTAATCAACTATCATAATTGTAATAATCATTACGTAATAGGGGTATCACCCCACGCCCAACAAGCTAAGCTTGTATAAGTTTAATTTTACGTGAGATTTTTCTTTTTTCTAAAAGAGAGTTTTGGCTTAAAGAAGATAAATTTTTAATGGATTATTGCCATGAATATATTGATAAAGTTCATCAATATATTTGTAGAAAGGAGGAATTAAAATGAAGAAAGATGATAATAAGATTGGTCACTTTACATCTGAAAAAGGAAAGGAAGACTTTCAAATTGCCTACGATGAATCAATGGCACTTCTTCCAAAGCCTAACGATACGAGAGATATAAAAACTAAATATGGCACAATTCGTGCTTATTACTTTACTAAAGAGGAAAACAAACATAAGGAACCAATACTCTTACTCCCTGGACGTGGTGCATCTACTCCAATGTGGGTACCCAATTTAGAAGGGCTAAGGGAGAAAAGGCCTGTTTACACGATAGATTTACTCGGTGAACCTGGAATGAGTGTGCAAACGAAGGTGATTGAAAACCAAAAACAACAAGCAGAATGGTTAAATGAAGTAATTGAGGGATTAGGTTTAGAAAAAGTGCATATCGTGGGTGTCTCCATTGGTGGTTGGACAACAATGAATTTGGCCAGATATAATCCAGAGCATATTGCTACGGCTAGTTTATTGGACCCAGTCTTTGTATTTGCGCAAATGCCCATAAAGATGATTCTAGCATCTATTCCAGCTTCCGTCCCTATTGTACCTAAGTTTATAAGAGAAAAGATGTTAAGCTATGTATCTGGAGGAGCAGAAACAAATGACGATGAGCCTATCGCTAAATTAATCGAGTCGGGTATGCGTAACTATAAACTTAAAACGCCAGCGCCTGATCTATTTAGTAAAGAAGACTTAAAAAATATCAATGTTCCAGTGCTTGCATTAATGGCTGAAAAAAGTACAATGCACAATTCAGTAAAAGCAGTTGAAACTGGGAAAAAATATGTTAAAGATATCGATATAGTTAACTGGAAAAATGCATCTCACGCAATCAATGGTGAGTTCTCTAACGAAGTTAATGCCAGGATCCTTGATTTTGTAGAAAAACATTCTAATGACAACTAAGTTGAAAATGGAAAACATGTTGTAATAACAACTTTACATTATCACTTTCATTTTTCATAATCGGTATAAAAAAGGGACAGATTGATTTACGGAATCATTCTGCCCAAAATCAAAAAGAGTTCATCCACAAAGTGTTTGGACTTATAGCATAAAATACGATTTCACTAGGAATCTACTATTATCCGCGTTCTTCTTCATATATTTGCACCAGAACCGAAAATGACGTACCCATTTCCAAATGGCTACTTCCAACAATCTACCTCAAATGATTTACATATTTTCTTTTAACATTTTTATCATTTTATCTTATAAAAAAAGACTGATTTAAAGATTTCCTCTTCAAATCAGTCCTTCTCATCATTTCGGTAATTCAATTCGAAATGTCGTACCTTCCCCTCTTATACTCTCCACTGAAATTTCTCCATGGTGCAGTTCAACAATTTTTTGCACAATGGATAAGCCTAAGCCACTTCCTTCCACATTACGAGCCCTCGCTGTATCCACCTTATAAAACCGATCAAAAATCCGCTCTACTTCTTCTTGCTCCATACCAATCCCGCTATCTGAAATTGAAATCACTACACTCGCTTCTAATTCTTCTACGGCAAATCCAATCGTTCCACCACTATCTGTAAACTTAATACTATTTGTAAAGATATTTGTCCAAACTTGATGAAGTAAATTTTCATCGCCTCTTACATTTATGCTAGGTACGTCAAATTCAACCGCTATGTCTTTTTCACGCCATTTCCATTCCAACATAAAAATGACATCTTTCATTTGTTTGTGCACATCAAATTCTTTTATTTGAAGAACCTTTTCCTCTTTATCTAAAGAAGCAAGCGTAAGTAACTGCTTACATAAACTAGACATCCGCTTACTTTCACCCTCAATAATTTGTAAATAACGTTTTCTTTCATCTTCTGTCATCTTTTCTGACTGTAGAGTTTTAGAAAAACCTTGAATCGAGGAAAGTGGAGATTGAAATTCATGAGACACGTTAGAAACGAACTCTTGTCTCATTTGATCTAACTCTTTTATACTTTTTGTCATTTTTTTAAAACTCGTAGATAATGTTCCAATCTCATCTTTTCGCCCTTCTTCTAATTCAATATCATATTCACCATTCGCAATTTTTTGCGTCGCTTTTGTAAATATGCGAATCGGACGAACGATATACCGCGCTGCGATTGCAATAAAAACGATACTTAATACAACAATAAATCCAAGCAATACCGCTAAGAAAATCCTCATTTCACCGAATTGTTGCTGAATATCAGGACGAATAAATAAGGCATATTGCTTATCACCATGTTTCAGCGGAACCCCTACGCTATTAATTAATTCATTATCAAAAAAGCCTGTTATAAATAGACGAGTTGGATAGGTAGAAACACCATTGTATGTTTTCCCTTGTAAGACTTTGTCAATGGTAGCATCACTAATCTTTATAGTCCGAAAAGCATTTCCAATTCGTTTCCCCTGTTTTTGATCATCTACTACATAAATCTCATAACCTAATTTCGCAATAGAATGTAAATACTCATCCTTATTTTCCTCAGTCTGTTTTTCATATAAATGTTTTACTTCCTCAGCGTAACGTAAAATCTTTTCACTATTATACGGTTTTAATTTCACTTGATAATAAACATTGGTTAATAAAAAACCAATGATGCTACTAAGAAGCATAATCCCAATCGTAATCAATGCAAATCTAGAATAAAGTGACTTCATCTTATTTCAGCTCCAACTTATAACCAAGTCCACGTACCGTTTTAATTTGAAAATCATCTGTTCGTTTTGAAAAACGATCTCGAAGACGTTTAATATGAACATCGACTGTCCGTTCATCTCCTTCAAAGTCCATCCCCCAAACAAGTTCAATCAACTCTTCTCTTGAAAACGTTCTTCCAGGATACCCTGCAAGTTGTGATAACAATTCAAATTCCTTTAAAGGAAGTAAAATCGTTTGGTCATTACATTTTACCTCAAAGCTTTTTCTATCAATCGTTGTTCCGTGAAGCGTGATAACGTCCGCACTCAGCATTTGATAACGACGAAGTAAAGCTTTCATACGGAAAATAACTTCCGCCGGTTCGAATGGCTTTACAATATAATCATCTGTTCCTGAAATAAATCCTTTTTCTTTATCCACCAATTGATCTTTAGCAGTTAATAAAATAACAGGTATATCATGATACTTTCTAATTTCTTCGCACAAAGTATATCCGTCAATAAATGGCATCATGATATCGACAACGGCCAGGTGAATATTTTCTTTTTCTAATATGGATTGCGCTACCTTTCCATCCTCAGCTTCAAAAACTTTATAGCCTTCCTTTTGTAAGTGGTAATGTAATAATTCTCTAATATGCCCGTCATCATCCGCTAATAAAATATGTATCATATTCGTTAAATCCTTCCTTGTTTATCCTTCTACACTATTACATTAAGAAACAATTGTGTTTTTTGCAAGAAAAAGCCCGCATTTAAAATTAAATATATACAAATATTAACAAATATTACAAATGAAAGCCTGCACCTTCGATTACTAAGTAATTTTCGATACAGGCTTTTTTATTTAACCCTAGCTCTCCGTTCGTTAAGCTGTAAAACCCGAAAATCCGCTTGTTTGTAGGAGCTAAAAAGACCGAGCAAGACGGAATCCAAGGTCCTCAATGTAAAATGTCGGATGGCTACGACGACGACACGAAGCCCCACACCCCCTGGCCTCTTCAGCCCAGCTACCTCCTCGGAAAATTCGGTAGG
Source organism: Bacillus pseudomycoides DSM 12442 (assembly GCF_000161455.1). GTDB lineage: Bacteria > Bacillota > Bacilli > Bacillales > Bacillaceae_G > Bacillus_A > Bacillus_A pseudomycoides. The sequence continues at coordinate 2,755,320 of NZ_CM000745.1, read as the reverse complement.
ATCCGTACACTTGTTCATCATATAAATCAAAGCACCACTCCCAAACATTCCCTAACATATCATATAGACCCCATGCATTCGGTTCCTTTCTTCCTACTTCATGGATTTTGCCCCCTGAATTTTCATTGTACCAGGCAATCTTATCAAGCTCTCCATATCTATAACCAGTAGTCCCTGCTTTACATGCATATTGCCACTCTGCTTCTGAAGGAAGTCGATAACCGTCAGATTCCCAATTACAAATAATGTTTTCACCATCATTACTTATAGAATAACACTCTTTCAGTCCAGCTTTCTGTGAAAGTAGATTACAAAAAGAAATTGCATCATTCCAAGAAATATTAACAAATGGTTTTAGATCTCCGTCAAAAGAATTGGATGACTTATTTGTAATAGCATAGTATAGATCCATAGTTACAGGATACCTTGCAAGAAGAAACGGTCTTATTTCAACTTTCCATTTGCTTTTTATTCTATCGTCTCTTAATTCTATTTCTCCCCCTGGAATTTTCACCATCTGATTGTCAATGTAACTCATTATTTCATTTGACACTCCCATTTCCTCCTAACAATCTTAATGCCGTAAATTTCATTACATCTAGAACCATTAGATCAATACAAAAATCATGTTGTTTTTGTAGATAACTACCTGTTATCCATTCATACAGCACAGGTACTACACTATAGAAGATGAAAATGGATAGAATGTGTTCATACTATTTTATGGTTGGAAGAGGAATTTCAATCAACTACGGTACTTTAGAACCTATCCCTTAATTGAAGAAAGAATAGTGTATAGCGTATTTTCATAAGTCGTCAATTATTACTATGTATCTTTAATTTGTACTTATAGTTTAAAAAAGATAGTAGGGATATTTAATCCTTACTATCTTTACTCCTAATCTTATGTCTTTTTGTTTAATTTAAAGAATGTATGAAAAGCCCACTACGAAGCTTCGGTTCAAACCAAGTGGACTTTGGTGGCATAACTTCCCCCGCATCAGCAATTGCTAATAAATCTTCCATTGATGTAGGATATAAAGCAAACGCTACTTTATAATCACCACGATTTACAAGGCGCTCTAGCTCCTCTAAACCTCGAATACCACCAACAAAATCAATGCGGCTATCTGCACGTGGGTCGTGAATTTGTAATACTTGACTCAATAAGTGATCTTGTAAAATAGAAACATCTAAACGTTTTACAACATCATAGGCATCAAATGTTTCTTCTTTCACAGTTAGTTTATACCACCCCTGATCCAAATACATGCCAAATGATTTTGGTTCAGTTGGTTTATATGGAGATACATAAGCTCTTTCTACATAAAAATAGTGTGAAATTTGCTGTAAAAATTGGTCCTGTGATAAACCATTTAAATCTTTCACAACACGATTATAATCCCAAATTGATAGTTCATCATGAGGGAATAAAACAGATAAAAAGAAATTAAATTCTTCTTCTCCTGTATAGTTCGGATATTGTTCCCTACGCATTAACCCAACTTTCACAGCAGATGCTGATCGATGATGTCCATCTGCAATATATAAGGAAGGAATCTCTTCGAATGATTCTACTAATGCAGAAATCGCATCAATTTCTGCGATTTTCCATATTACATGCTCCACACCGTCATCTGCAGTAAATTGATAAATTGGCGTGTGATTTTTTTGCCACGTTGCAATTAACTTTGTTACGTCTTCTTTCGCACGATATGTTGAAAAAATTGGACCTGTATTCGCATTACATATATCAACATGACGAATGCGATCTTGTTCTTTTTCATGACGGGTCCGCTCATGCTTTTTAATTGTATTATCAGTATACTCATCAATTGATGTACAAACGACAAGTCCAGACTGCGTTCTCCCTTGCATTGTTAATTGATAAATATAAAGACATGGCTCTTCATCTTGAATCAATACTTCTTCTTGCATTAAACGTTGTAGATTTTCACTTGCCTTTTCATATACACTGTTATCATATGGTGAAACAGCCGGATCTAAGTCTATTTCAGCTTTATCAATATGCAAAAAGGAATATGAGTTTCCCTTTACAACTTCTCTTGCTTCTTCACTATTTAACACATCATACGGCAGTGCTGCAACTTGTGCAGCTTTATCAGATACTGGACGAATTGCCCTGAATGGTCGAATTGTCGCCAAATCTCTCTCTCCTTTATACAATCATTCGAACAGCTACTACACCTGTGATTTTCTTTATGTTTTCAACTACATTTTCTTTAATTATATCATCAATTCCATTATCGATATCAATCATTGTATATGCAAAAGAGCCTTTACTACGGTTTATCATATCAGCAATATTAATATGATGTTCCGCTAAACATCCTGTAATTTGCCCCACCATATTCGGAACGTTTTGATGCATAATCGTAATTCGTTTCTTTCCGACATAAGGAAGTTCTACATTTGGATAATTTACTGAATTACGGATATTTCCTGTTTCTAAATAGTCTCGTAATTGACGAGCAGCCATAACTGCACAATTCTCTTCAGATTCATACGTTGAAGCTCCAAGATGGGGTGTTGCCGTTACATTTCTCATTTTTATTACATTTTCATTTGGAAAATCAGTTACGTAATGATTAATAATCCCTTCTTCTAAAGCTTTTGCTAACGTAACTTCATCCACAAGTTCTCCTCTTGAGAAGTTAAAGAGACGGACACTTTTTTTCATCGTTTGTATAGCATGTTCTCCAATTATCCCTCTCGTTTGATCCGTCAGTGGAATATGCAATGTAATATAATCACATGTTGCAAAGATTTCATCTAAACTAAATGCACGTTGTACATGTGTTGATAAGCGCCATGCTGTTTCAACAGATATATATGGATCGTATCCAACGACGTCCATACCAAGAGATAATGCGTCATTTGCGACAAGGGCACCAATAGCACCCAGTCCAATAACACCAAGTCGTTTTCCCGCTATCTCTGAACCAACGAATTGTTTTTTTCCTGCTTCTACAAGCTGCGGAACTTCTTCACCTTCTAATCCCGCTGTCCAACCAACCCCACTTATAATATTACGTGATGACATAATAAGACTGGCAAGAATAAGTTCTTTCACTGCATTCGCATTTGCCCCTGGGGTATTAAAAACAACGATACCTCTTTCTGTACAACGTTCTACAGGAATGTTATTTACACCAGCTCCTGCTCTTGCAATTGCCTTTAAATCTTTTGAAAATTCTTCTTGATGTAAGGAAAAACTTCGAAGTAGTATACCATCTGGATGTTCTAAGCCTTCTCCAACCTCATATCGCTCTCCACCAAAAATTTGCAAGCCCTTTTCAGCAATCTGATTTAATGTTTGAACGCGAAACATTTCCCCATCTCCCTATCTATTCTCTAGCTCAAAATCCTTCATGTAATCTACTAATTGTTGAACACCTTCTACCGGCATTGCATTATAAATACTCGCTCGCATGCCACCGACTGAACGATGGCCTTTTAATGTAACAAGCCCTAGTGTCTTAGCTTTTTGTAAAAATTGCTCATTTAAATCATTGGATGGTGTTGTAAATGGAATATTCATAAGCGAACGATATGCAGGATCAACCGGTGAAGTAAATAATTTTGATTCATCTAAGAAATCGTATAGAAGAGCTGCTTTTTTTCTATTTTGTTCTTCAATCGCGGATACGCCGCCCTGCTCCTTTAACCATTCTAATACTAGCTTCGTCACATAAATACTAAAGGATGGTGGTGTATTATATAAGGAATTATTTTTACTGTAAGTTTCATAGTTTAACATTATCGGACAAGAAGTATCCGCTTTACCAATTAAGTCTTTTCTAATAATTGCAATTGTTAGTCCTGCTGGTCCTAAATTCTTTTGTGCTCCTGCATAAATGAAACCAAATTTCTCTATATCGTATTCTTCAGATAAAATATTTGAAGACATATCAGCAATAAGTGGAATATTCTCTAATTTCGGCAATTGAACATATTTCGTTCCTTCAATCGTATTATTCGTTGTTATATGTACATAATCTAGTTCTTTCGGAATCATTGAAACATCAACATGTGGAATCGTTGAAAAATGATTTTCTTCCGATGAAGCAATAACTTCTACTTCTCCAGTTTTCTTAGCCTCCTGTAAGGCTTTCTTAGACCATGACCCTGTAAGGACATATCCAGCTCTTTTATGTTCATTCATTAAATTTAATGGAACCATTGAAAACTGTAACGATGCCCCTCCCTGTAAAAATAGCACGTCGTAATTCTCAGGAATGTGCATCAATTCACGAAGCAAGCTACTTGCTTCATCTATAATATTTTGAAACTCTGAAGACCGGTGACTCATTTCAATAACAGACATGCCTGTCCGGTTATAATTCAAAAGCTCCCTTTGCACTTTTTCTAAAACTGGCAAAGGGAGTATAGATGGTCCTGCCGAAAAATTGTAAACTCTCTCCATCAACTGTATGACCTCCCTGTTTCTATATTTATTAATTTTTAAACTTTCTGAATTATAACCTATATAAAATATACGGTCAATTTGTTTTGCTTTATTAGGGTGCAAGACGCAATGGAACCGTTTGCAGATGCATTTACTTTTATAAACATACAAAAAAGTGTTAAGCATTTTATCTCGCTTAACACTCCATTCATAAATTTATAAGAGCTAATTGTCCGTAAAGAACCGATCATAAATTTGATAAAGAGCAGAAAGACCAAAAAGCCAATAAATGGTATCAACAAGAGCTGGTGTAGAACCAAACCATTTCTCAACTACATTATAATCCAGCGCAACAAACAACCAATTCAAACCGCCAAGAATCACCAGAATTACTGTAAGGTAAGACAAAAACTTCATTATGATTGCCCCCTAGGTGATAAAATGGTGAAAGGCCTTTCACTAAAATATATGTAACAAATCAAAAAACTTTCTTATTTTTTAATTAAATTTATCACACATTAACGGGCAGTAATATCCCTTCCTCAACATTCAGCAAAAACTAAAAGGAGGACATTTGTCCCCCTTACTTGTTATATAAAAGCAAACAATGTAACCTATATGATTTTATTTTGTTCCTACTGCAATACCTTGTGTATCAATTTTCGTAATTAACTCATGATATCTCTGCATCTCTCGCTCACTATTATCCCAACTTTCACCGTAAATGTGACTTATTTTTGTTGCTCGGATTTCTAAAAGAAACGAGCCCTCCTCATCTTGCAATAATACATATGTAATTGTTCCTTCTTTATAAAATTTAGTTGAATGTGCATTTTTTAATTTCTCGACACTAGGTTGGCCAACCTTTCCCATCACAACTGGAACATAACCTTCTTCAACAAATTGCTGAAGGGATTTCTCACTAAAATCACTTCTTTTCAATGAATATAAAATAGATTCCACCGTATACTTATTGAATTTTTCTTTTTGTTCTTCGAGCGCTCTATCCTGATATTCAACAATCGATTGTTTTGTTTCTTGGCTGATATGTGGCGTTGTATTTCCGGTTTCCCTCTGATACAGGTTGTATAATTTTTCAGCGCGATAAATAAGAGTAAAAGAGAAAATAATGACTAGACAGATTCCCCATTTATTATACCGTGGAGATTTAATATCTGAATACGATTGAATTTGTTTATGCTCTTCAGACGATAATTGTGATCGAGCAACCGTGGGCGCTACCTCTGCGACTTGTTGTTTTTCAAACATGGCTTCTTTTCCCCAAAAACTTGCTAATTGCGACTCAATCTCTTCTGGTGACAGCTTTTGTGTCGATACATTTACAGGCTCTACTTTCCCAACTTCACGTTTCATTTTAGAGATTTCTCGATCTCTAATAGATTGATTCTGGCGCAGATTCGTTCTCCAATCTGAAGGCATACTTAGTCCAGCTTCTTTATATATCTTCCCTTTAATGATAGAAGAAACAAGACACATCACAAGAACAACAAAATAGATAATACCTGCATACCCTCCTATCACATATATAGGAAGAATAAGCCATCCAATAAAACTTAATACGATTAAAAAAGTATACACATACCGATTTAGATCATATACAAATCCAAATAACGAGCAAAATTTAGAAAAAGCTCGTACTAAAATTTGTGAAAATCCCATAGTAAAAGCACAAAATTTATTTTTCGTTACAATTGTATCTTTATAAATCCCTCTAACATCTTCATCATTTGGATCTAGTTTCATCGCAGTTTCAGCTAGCATTCTTGCTTTTTTAAAATTCCTCTTCTCCTTCGCTATACTTGCAAAACAGAAAAGATTCGTTATATTTTCTGGATTTAATTCTAAAGCACGCTTTTCAGCCTTTAATCCCTCTTCTTTTCGTTTTGGGAAATGTTTCAAAAGGATATAAGCATACCTACCTACATACGTTTCATTTTCAGGGTCTAATTCCATCGCCTTTTCTAGGTAAACAAGTACATTCTTCATTCCTTCAAGATGCATGACAGCTTCGCTCATATAGAAATAATATGGTCCCTCTTCAGGGGAGTTTCTTATACCAATTTCCGCTATTTCTCTTAATCTTGTAAAATTACTTTGCGCAGTAAAAATATCTAATCCTGCTAAAAGAACAAATTCATTTAAGTGATCTAATTTAAGCGCTTCTTCTATATATTCACTTGCAATATCACTTTCATGAAGCCCATAGAAATATACATAGCTTAAGCTGAGATATCCATAAACATCTTCTGGATCTTCCCTAACCATAAGTTCCGCTTCTTCTTTGGCACGCTCAACATCACCAAGTTTCAGCAAATAATAAACCCTTCTAAAATTGTCTTCCATTCCCTCATCCCCTGCTTCTTACCTGCTATTTCAATCTGTGTTCTTTCATATAATCTAGCACTTTATCAAAATCCTTATTCACATCGCTAAATGTCGCATAATTTTTTGCTGTTGAAAACCAATCTAAAGTCGTTGGCTGACGTTTTTTCATCGCTTCTAGCAAGTCTTCATTTGAAAGAGGTTGTAATTGCCCTGTTTCAAATGAACGCTGAATCGCTTGATTAATCGCATCCTCAACTAAATATGTTAAATCGGCACCCGAAAAATGCTCTGCATACTTTGCGACCAAGTCAAGCTGTAATTCTGTTTTCGGCTTATCTTTTGTTTTCAAATCCAGGATTGTTAATCGTTCCTCATAAGTCGGCGGTGCAACAAAAACAAGAGAATTAAAGCGTCCTGGACGGCGCAATGCAGGGTCAATATACCATGGTGTATTTGTTGCACCAATAATATAAACTCCTTCATTAAAAGAATTACTTCCATCCATTTCTACTAGCAATTGATTTACTAGTGTCCGCTGATGATGAGAACCCATTTTTTGTCTATTCCCTCCAAATGCATCTAATTCATCAATAAACAAAATACATGGCTTTGTTCTCCGTGCTTCCTCAAAAATCTCATGTAAATTTTTCTCAGACTCACCCGTCCACATAGAAAGTATAGCCTGCAGTTCCAAATGAATAAAATTCGCATCAATTTCTCCAGCTACCGCACGTGCTAAAAATGTCTTCCCGCAACCAGGCGGTCCATAAAATAATAAGCTTCCACCTGTTTTCTTACCAAACGCTTGAAAGTATTCAGGATTTTTAATTGGCATAATAAAATCCATATTAATTTTCTTCTTAATCTCTTCCATTCCGCCAACATCGGCGAAAGTCATTTTACTTTCTTCAACTTCCACCATTCTATTTTGTTCTCTATCAAAAGAAATCACCTTAATTTTTTTGCGATATTTCTCCATTTCATCCATCTTCTTATCCATTCCCCTCTAAATAAACACTTTGATTCTAACTAATGTTGTCATGGTTTTTGTAGAGTGAATCTCTCCAAAAACACCATAAAGAATAGCTAATACAACTCATTATTATAAAAATGAAATATTCCAAAAAACATCATAGCAAATAAAGTTTTTATGCGTTGTCGTATTTCGTCGAATACAACAAAAAAAGGGATCATCCTCCTATCCCTTTTTACATAGACCTATCATCTATCATTTTCCCTCTTGTCTCTTCTCACCTTATGCGTTTCTAAATCTGCCAATCTCACTGGAATTGGTAATCTACTTTCTTTCCCGATTAAATTCGATACAATTTGAATACTCGTATCTAAATCGATATTATTTCCACAAGAAACAAAAATAGGTTTTACATTCTCCTTCGTTCTTAAAACTCTTCCATATACCTCGTCATCGATCATAATATCACTAAAAGTAAACGCCTTATTCTCTGGCATGATAAAATCAACATCTTTAATCTTAAGATAACTTTTCGCTACACCGATTGTAGGTTTTTGTAAGAAAAAAGAAGCATGTGTCGCAATCCCCATATGTTTATAGTGTAAATAGCCATTTCCATCGAACATAAATATATCTGGATTAGAAGTAAGCTTTTTGGCTGCTTCTATTACTAAAGGCAACTCACGAAATGCTAAAAAACCTGGTATATACGGTACCGTTACCTCCCCATAACTATAGACCTTCTCCACTTCCTTCTTCGTATGATACTCAATAACAACAATACAGCAAGTTCCATAGTGCTTATCATCTTTTTCCCAATAAGCTAAATCTACTCCAGCTATTAAACTTACATCTTCTAGATGAAAGTTATTTTTCAATTCAATTCTATGTATCAATTTATCTTGAATTTCAGAAAATTCTTTTTCTGAATGTAGATGAAATGAATGTACTTCTCTAGCTTCCATGTTCTAATCCCCTTTTTATTATCATTTATACGAAACAGCTCCTATGTATTTCATTTCATAAAGATTTTCATTTTTATTTATTATTTCGCCGCTGTATTCATAGTTATATATCATAATAATTGTGTTGTATTTCATCTCTAGTGTATTCGCAGCAAATATCTTTTCATCTGTGGTATCACAACTTCTTCATAAGAACACCCGGTTAGTAAAGCTTCTAGATTATCACTTCGCTTTAAATAAAATTCTTTTTCAATAAAGTCCTCATCAATATCATACATACAAATATGAAAGTCTTTTATAAATGGTGATGCTATGGAATCACCATCATCTGTATATTTTATACTGAAATAGTCCTCTAAAAAATCTTAAGATTCCATGTTTCCTAGCCATAATGAGACCACACCTTCTTTTTCCATGCATACAAACTCCATTCATATATCGTTTTTTTCAGTACACAAAAGTAATTCTTAAACTCTCTACATACTACGTTTCAAAACCGGTTACTATCCATTCATCTACTAGATCCCAAAAATCAACATTATATTTTGGCTGATTGTTTGCAAACCATAATGTAGCTTTATCATATTTGCAATTGTTATAATCAATAGCTACATAACCGCCCGCTCCACTTTTAAAAAATCCAAAAGTTGTTTTCAAATCAATTTGTAAGTTCTCCTCTAATTCTTCAATAATTCCCCACTCATCATCATCAAAATAAGTAACACATTCAAAAGGCACTAATCCCATAGCACCGCTCGCATAATAATAAAAACCATTATGAACTTTTTCATAAAACTTTCGAACTGAAATGGGAATTCTATCCCATGAAACTTCTAGCACTTTATTATGAAATGTATCCATAGGATTTCCTGCTTCATAATACACTATTTCACCATCCGACGTCTCCAGTATATATAACATCGAATACATGCCGTTATTTTCTATTAACTCCACATTGAAAAGGTGCTCTTCCAAATATGAGATTGTGTTTCTTAATTCTTTCCCTACGTATGTTCTCCAAATCTCTAAAACCATTTTTATTCTCTTGTTGCTATCGTGTTCTTTAAAAATTTCAAACCAAATACTAGGTATGACCTTATTATCAATTTTATCTATTGATTGAAGCTTTACATTTCTTTTATATTTTCTTAAAAATGCAAGTTTTGGTTCCATATAGCCGTCCCCTTTCATTTCTACTTCTCTAAAGTAAAAAAGTTTTCACCACCAAATTCAAAGTAATACATTTAAACTAATCTATTCAATTCTAACAGTTTATACCACTCATCCTCTTTACTTCCAATGGGATTCCTTATTCCACCCGCTTCAACAAAAGACAGGCCGATATCAATATATTTGCTCCCTAAAAAATAATTTTCTAAAAAACTGCTAAAATCACCGTATGATTCAATAACAAAATTTTGATCAATTAAATTTCCAAACAAACAAGATACTTCTCCATCAATTTTATTAATAAATAATGGATAATTTTCTACCGTTCCTATACAAATCCATTTATCAGCACCATCTAGCATATCTTCCACATAAAACTGAATACTTTTAAGTCTTTGATGGCCGTATATAGTAATTACTCCACCATTCAATATTTTGTATTTTCCTGCAATAAAATAATAATCTTTTAAAATATGATCTTCTAATTTTTCATCTATTGGGTTTTCTTCTTCCACAATTTCACCAATAATCAAACAGAATGGATCATCACCTAAAATATTTTTGACTAATTCTATTTTTTCAAATACTGATTTGCTCATATCCTTTACCTCTTAACTTATATTTCAAATTGAACCCTATATTATATACTTTCATTAGAGCATTGAAATGAGTTCTGCTAAACTATTACTAATAACTTCAAAAGTCCCCTTTTCATAATCTTCTATCTTCACTTGGCCATTTTCATTATCTACAACTACCAAAAGCCCGTTACATTCCATACCTATAGGAATATTTTTCAACTCATTATGGTGCGCTTTTTTATAATCTTGTAAAAAGGTATAAAAATCTCGAAGTTCAATTCCTGGTATAACAGGATTTAGCTCTATGTTATACTCTAAATAACTACCTGCTAAATCTAAAAACCAGTAGGAATTATAATATTCTTTAATCGAATGATGTAATTGTACTGCTAATTTCTTTTCTATATCAGAAAAGTCATGAAATAAATCTTTTTCTATAGGCTTCCAAAAAATATATTCCTCTGCATCTGGTTCCCCTACATATATAAAAGAATCTGCTTCTTCTATCCATACGGATTTTGGTAATGAATGATTATAGTTTTTCCATTCCTTAAATAATTTATGAAAATACTGCTCCATTTCTCTTTTCATTTTCACTTCTCCCAAACCATTATCTATTCCCTACTTCATACAATTCACTAATAAATTCAGTACAACTTCGTGTAGCATAATATACATTTTCTCTTTGTACAGAATCTATCTGGCTACAAGTTATTATTCCTCTTTAGAGTATGTTATTTTAATGGTACAAAAACTCGATAACTTCTTCTGTTATATTATCAATAAAATAATATTTTCCATTCTCTACAACTAATTGTAGATCACTTCCAACCGGAAAGGAATAAACCGCTAGAATAGCAGGTTCAATTTGGGCTACTGTATTAAAATCACATACTACTAAGTTATTCGGAACGTTTACATAATCATCATCATCAATATCCGAAAAAAACCTCCAGCCATTATCAACGCTAGTCACAGATTCATCTCTAACCAACCATTTTAATTTTCCATTTCCATCTAAAATATTTTTCGATACGATACAGCCACCTGCATTTTCGATAAATTCCGACTTTAAGTAATTAGACATATTTTCTCATCCCTTCTGCAGTTTCTTTTTATGATTTATTCTATTCCATATATTTCATTGATTGTTATGTAACTTGGATTCTTTCAACCTTATATAACTAAATGAAAACTATCTACAATTTTATACGTATTTCCGTGTTTATTTGATTTTTCAAAACTAAATGCATAGTTACAATAAGAAAATCTATCACTATACCTTTAACTATGGTAAATTCTATACACTCTCATCAATAATTTTGAAACCACTATACTCAATTAAAGCTCTAAACACATCGCTCCCGCCGTATGGCCATCCATAAGGATAAAAATCAATTCTTCCAATATTGTTTGTTGCCTTTTCACATGAGACTAGTTCATATTCCCCAGAAGCAAATGCATCAATCATAGATTCAAAGTCCCATGGAGTTCTCAGTTTAGGATCTGTTAAGCGTTTTTCTACAGGGGTTTGTTTCCATAAAATCTGGTAATGATGTAATTCTTCTTCCGTCGGCCACCAAAACTGTTTTAATGTATCTTCTTCAAAATAATCTAACCACATAGAATCACTACAATCTATCATCTCTTTTTCTTTCTCTTCTTTAAGATTGTAAAAAAATTCTCTTAGTCTATGAAAACAAGACTCTTTATGTATTACAAATTCAAAATAACAATTGCTCATGTACTCACCTCTATATATGTATAACTATGAAACTCTCTTCCCAAATTATAACATTCCATAATTTAATTATGGTACACTGTCGTTTTATAAGAAAGCTATTTATGATACGAAAAAGACTCTTACAAACGTAAGAGTCCTATAAAGTACAACTTTCATCAGTGAGTTTTTTCTTCATCCCCCACTGTTGGTTAGATGAACCAATCAGGCTTTTACGGGCAGTTATCCCTCACCTATCTTCCTCATTCCTCTCTGAAGCTTTAGGTGGGGTCTTCTTTCCCGTTAATCCGGGATAAATCTTATTGTGGTTTTAGAGTTAATATTTTACCGTCAATTCGATCTGTACGAAGCGTAGTAGCATGATAGTTTCCATTTACCCAATCTTCTATTTGATCATGATACCAGTCACTTTTAAAATGTCCTGATTGTCCTGGTCCTACAATATGATAACCATTTGACATATCCTTTGTATCTATTACAAATCGCCAAGATGCTCCGTGATTCACAATCCCATCATCTCCATAACTTGCTGCTTGAACTGTAATATTACTTCCCCCAACTGGCACAGCCTTTTCACGATTGAAAAAAAAACCAAGTAACTGAGAGGATTGGGACATAGGATGCGTAAAAGAAAGCTTATGGTATTCTCCCCACTTCCATTTCGTTACGTCTGATCCATATTGTTTTTCAAGCTTTTTCATTACCTTTGAATACGATGTATGTAAAACTTCTTTGAAGCCTCCATGTTTAGAAAACCATACACTGTTTTCCCCATTCATCTGCTTCCGTATCAATTGTTCCACAACTTGTTGCTTACCTTCAAATAAACCCATTATACCCTTTGGTATTTCCTTTGAAAATAAAGTATTGGATATTTCTTTCATCCATAAATGAAAGATTAACGGGGCAGCTTTCTCTTTATTATCGTAAAAATCCCAATTTGTCAGCTCTTTTAACCCTTGTTTCTCCACGTCTGATACGTTTACTTTATTCAGTTCTTTCACAAACACTGGAACAAACTCTCTTGCCTGAAGGTTCTTTTGATCCATTTGCAAAGTTTGTAAATCCTTCGTAGTCAATTTATCCTTTTCCTGTAAAAATTCTTGAATACGCATTTGACGATACGGCTGCGCCCAAATATGACTAATATGATACGGATAATCATCATTTATTATTTTATTATTGGCTGTTGATATAAAGCCTTGTTCTGGGTTTATCACCTTTGGAAGTTTATCAAAGGGAATGTAGCCTTCCCATTCATATTCATCTGTCCATCCAGGAACAGGTAAAATTCCATCTCCCTTTTTACGTATCGGTATGTTTCCGTTTGCTTTATAAGCAATTGTGCCATCTGTTGATGCAAATAAGAAATTTTGAGTAGGAGTATGAAAATCTTCCAGCGCTGATTCAAATTCAGTCCAATTTGTTGCTTTGTTCATATTTAATACGGCCTTTAATTCCGCTGAAGGTTCCAATGCCGTCCATCTAAGCGCAAAAACAGCCTCATCTTTATTTTTATAAGCAAATTCTGAAATGACTGGACCGTGTCTAGTAATCGTCACTTCGTAAGGAATTGTTTTTTCACCTTTCACTTTTATAGGTTCATTCACAATCGTAGCTTTTTCCCATTTATCGTTATACAAAAACTCATTGGGATTATCCGGGTTTCTTTTTTCTATATATAAATCTTGTACGTCCGGACCTGTATTCGTGACACCCCAAGCAATTTGTTTGTTATGCCCTAACATAACACCTGGAACCCCTGCAAAAATAACTCCGCTCACATTTATGTCTTTCATCTCCAAATGTGTTTGATACCATATCGATGGTGTCGCCAAAGAAAGATGGGGATCATCTGCTAATATAGGCATTCCTGATGCACTTTTTTCTCCACTTACAACCCAATTATTGCTCCCGTTAGATTCTGGTGGAATAATTGCTTTTGCAAAACCACTGGCCACATTCACATCCAGATTATTTAACAGCGCTAATAGTCTAGGAGCATCCGTTGGATAAGTTGGAAATAATTCATAGGCCTGCTCTTTCGAAAGATGTTGAAGTGCCCAAAATCGAAATGCTTGTCCATGCCAATGACCACCTAAGTCAAAAGCCATATACTTGCCAATCGTTAAAGAATCAACCGGAGTCCATTCAGCAGGCTCGTATCCTAGTAAATGAAACTCTACTGGTAGTTTCCCGTCCTTTTTTGCTTCCTTTATAAATGCATTTACTCCATCAGCAAACGACTCCAATGCATCTTTTGCTTCGCCAGTATATTGGCTTACTGATGCTTCTGCTGCTCGCCTTAGCCCAAGGGTTCGGAACAATTTATCTTTATCTAGCGCTGCCTTCCCAACCACTTCGCCTAATGTTCCAGATGCTTGTCTTCTACTTAAGTCCATTTGAAACAACCGATCTTGCGCCTGAACATATCCTTGTGAAAAATATAAATCATGCTCATTCTCAGCTTTAATATGAGGTACCCCTCTTTCATCTCGTATTACTTGAACCGATTTTTGCAATCCACTGACATGAACCGTCCCTTCTACCTTTGGCATTGACTTCATCACGAATGCATTTACAAAAACTGCCGCGGTAACAAGTAAAAAAAGAAGAATACTACCAAACCAAATGAAATTTTTTTTCCCCTTACCTCTTTTCTTCCGCTGTTTCACAACAACTTCCATACAAACTCCCTCCTTTTTCAATCTATTCGCTCATATTAGGAGAGAAACCTTTCAGATTGAAGAGAGTTGTCATGTACCATCCATCTTTGATATGTAGAATACTATTTATTTTTTACATTCTTATCGTGAACTGTCTCACTCAAAAGATAACGATAAACAAAAAGCCCCAGTAAATTTCGATTTACTGAGACTTTTTGTTTCTTGAATACTCAATAGTAAACTCTTTATCTTGAAAGCATGTCCAATAAAGGAATTTTAAATGCACCAAAAAATCTTGGAATGACAAATGCAACAATCAGAAAAAGCACTTCCACAGCTACCTTTTTCCACTTAGAATTTGGTGCGTACTTCTGATAGAAATAACAGCTGACAAAAGCTAAAAATATACATATCCCACCGATGAGAACTGGATATAAATACGGCATAACTATTGGCGCATATTCTGTACTCATATCAGCATTCGGATCGTCCCAAAACAAAGCTACCGTAACTGCAAAAAAGAAGAAAAATGCAAAATTTATCATATGGAAAACAGTAAGTAAAATAAACATAGTTAATATAATTTTATCCTTAACAACATGAAATAAACTATCTTTATAAGCCACAAATGTTCCTCCCTAAGTAATTGCTTCAATATGTAATAAGGCTCATCCTACACGATTCGATTTTTACACTTTATTGAGATACTAACATTAACAAATGGCTAGGTCTTTTTTCTATACCAGATTATTTATCGTTAATCCTATCCAAAATGTTCACATTATTTTCATCTACCACTGCTTTCACTACATCTTTTTCAAAGATTACAAGAAATGCAGAAGGTAATGTTAATACTTGAATAAGTGAAGGCTTCAATTTTAGTAATTCATATGCATAAAACGCTTCGTACTCTTCTGTATCATCCTCATCATTAATAGGACCTATATACCAACCGGAGTCACCTTTTTCACAATCTGTTGTTCTTTCTAAGTAAATATCATCTAACTTTAATACATCTTTGGCAGCGACAATTTTATCACAAAATCGCAGCAATTCCCCTTCAATTGTTAATGGTTTTAAAAAACTCACTTGTGTTAATAGTATCCATAATGAAATCGTCAAATCATCTGTCATATCTTCAAATGGATTCTTCGTATAATCATGTACAGTAATATGAAATCCATCTTCCCTTTTATCAAGAAAATAAATCGACCAACCAACTTGTATAGAAAACCCATCTATTAATCGATCATTTTCTACTTCAGTTAAAAAATGAAATAACCCTTCTACCTGCACTGCGAAGATCTTTTCCGCCTGAGCAATGAAAGTTTTATCCCCTATCTTCTTAATAAAATTTTCCACTAATTTCTTCCCCTTTTCCTATGTGCTTCATTTTCACTCTGAATAACTCCATTTCCCCTCACTTCTCACCAAAATTTTATCAATCAGTAAATGATCTCCATCTTCCCAAACCTTTTCTATTATTCCTCTCATTTTTTCAATCCCGTTACTAGCATTACAATCACAAAAAACAAGAATATCTCTCGCTGGTATCGCAACTGCATACCCATTTGATACGAATTCTTTTAATGAGTGCTCCCATAAATCGTCTAGAACAATTAAGCTAGCCTCGAAATTCCCGTCAAGAATTAAAGCAAAACACCCTTCCGATAGCGTGTGAACCCGTAGTTCTTTTTCATCTGCTAATTTATAAAGATTATTGATCCCGATTTCTACTAACTGTTCCTCATCCAATCCTTCTTCTGATATATGCTTATTTTGAACATATTGAAAATAATCGTTTTGATGATCCTCAACTAAAAAGGTAATCATTAAATCTTCATTAAAAAATGTATGGACAAAACTATTTTCTTCAGATAAAGTAAAGCATTCTTCCTCAAGATCCTCTTTTACTATTGGTTTTAAGTATGCAACTGCTTCCTTACAAAACCGGATTGTCATATAAATACGCCCCTTTACTTTCTATAACAATACACACCAATTAACAGATATAAAGCCAACAAAACACTACTAATTCATTGGAAGCTTAATCGAGAAATGAGTTCCTTTAAACTTGTACTAACTATCACCTCTTCAAACGTAAATTCAAAATCAATTCTTGTATATTTTCTGAAATTGTTTCAAATGAACTTCTCTCAAAATCTTCCAATTTCACTTTCCCATTTTCATTGTCAATCACAACTAACATTCCATTACCTTCAATACCTATTGGGATATGTTTTAATCTCTCTTGATGGTTCCCCTTATAGCCCTTTAACCGTTCTTTAAATGAATGCAATTCAATATTCGGCAATACCGCTTCTAATTCAATATAATAATTTTTATAAAAACCATTTAATTCAGCAAACCAATAGGAATTAAAGTACGTAATAACCGTTTGATGAAAGTGAATATCCATTTCTTGTTCTAAATGAATAAAGTCGTGTACGATATTTTTTTCTACTGGTTTCCATAGAATATAACCTTCCTCATCTATTTCCCCATCATAAAGAATAGGATTCACTTCTTCAAGAACTGGTGTTTTTAATAGAAAATCTAAACCTTCGTACGCTAATTTTATTCTTAACCTAAAGTATTGTTGCATTGCATTTTTAATAGACACGCATATTCCCCTTTACTTTACTTAATTTTCCCCCTACAAATCTATCATCAAAAATGGATTTATACCTCTTCAGTAAATGCCTAGGTAAATATGCCCCTAAATTAGAAGTACTCCATTCTTATTCACCAGTATCCATATCAACTCTCATCATTTTTACAGTTAGTTATTTACAACAAATCGGATTTCCTGCACCATCTATTCCTATCACAACAAATTTTATACTACGCTTTTTTTACTAACGCCCAAATACCATACTGATTATAAAACAATTCATCTTCTGAAAAATGTTTACACTCCGTATGTTGCAATATAAAATGAGGGTTATCTTCATCTAGGCTGAATGTAGAATAGTCCGTTAAGCTAGGCTTTTCAATCAGATTATACAGACAAAAAACGTTCATTAATTCTTGAGCATATTGCGGGGTTACTTGATCTTTAAAAGTAATTACATCCGGCAGCCCAAAGCAATGCATACCACACGTATAGTAAAAATCATCTTCTGCGACTACTGTTACAAAAGCTTTGAATAATTGGACTTCATCATCTGTATGATACATATCCTTCCAACTTTCAATTGTATTTGCAGTACCTGAGGATTCAACTTTCACGCCCAGCCCTCCAGCTTTTACAAGTGCATTTGCAGCATCAACTAACTTCCTTATCTTTTCAATGGAACCTCCTTCCCCAATTAAATACAGTGCTAAAGAATGTTTTCTAATAAGATCAAGGTCTTCCTCAGTAAATGAATTGTATCCAGCAATTTCAAACGCTTCTGCTACTCGCTCGTCATGTTCATATATATCAACTTCAAAAAAAATACTCGGATTCCCTAGTTTACTCATATAATTCCCAGCAAACATATATCCCTCACTTTTTCTTACAATCGCCTCAATAAGTTCACTTCTATTCTTCCATAAACCAGGTATACATAATACAACTTTTGAACTTTCCATCTAACCCTCTCCTTATTTACAACATTTCTCTATGTAAATACTAATACAATCTCCTTCTAAACTCTCTCATCTACTTATTAAAGTTATTCTTTTTCTTTCTTATAACTTAATGCAAATTCTACTACTTCTTCAGGTGTTAATTCTATATCATTCCAAAATATTAAATCACTAGGTGCTGGATGTGGAACACCGCTATTATTGAATTGTTTCACATATTCGCTATGTTCTGTTTCTGGTAAATCAAGATTATAGATCTTTTTTACAAGTTCAATAAGTTCCTCTCTTCCCATCTGGCTTTTCACATCACTCAACCTCTTAAAGCTATTCATAATAAGGTACAGCACCAACAAATATAAATTCTAACCCCTCATATGTATCTTTCGCTTTCTCTGCATCGTATTGAAAATCATAAAGCACTATAACAGAATTCATACTCGCCGCTACATTTTCTGGTTTCATCAAATCTTTAAATTTCGGAATAATAATCTCACTATAAGAGAAATCCTGTAAAATCTCTTCTATATGTATTTTATGTTCCTCATAAAACATAATTTCGATTTGATCTTCATCATAGTAACCAAAACCGAAATTCACTCCAAATTTTGAATCTATACTATCTCCATCTTCTGTATATTCCATATCAACATATTCTTGAAGATGCTGATATGATTGACTTGTTCCAAGCCACAACGAAGACATTCCTTTATATTCCATATTGCCTCTCCTTATTATACTCTCCATCGTATAGAAACCTGTTCTCTTACTGTGAACGCCCTTATCTTGCAAAACTTTATTCATATGTAAGTTTTCTCGTTCTACAATTTAAATAACAATATCTTGATAACCAACTTCAATAACTTCTTCATTCTCAAATCTTACACCAATACCGTCCTCTTCCCATGTACAATTGAATATTAATCCTAGCCTTCTAACTCCATCTTCGAAATCTGGTAAAATAGTAAGTCCTATAGGATCAACCAACTTTCCTAATTGTTGAGTAGTTGTTATAATTGGTACTATTTCATCAGCAGACTCATCACCTAACATAGCTCTATACTCTAAACATTCTTCTTGATAATATTCGAATATAGCTTGTTCAGCTTCTTGTATAAGTCTATTCGTATCAGCGATGAATTTGCTATAAGCTTCTTCTTGAATTGCAGAAAATACATCATGTTCTTCCTCATCAATAGTTAAAGGAACTATTTTGTCATGACCCAAAATAGCTATTTTTTGTTTTCCGGTCCAATATCCATCATAGATAAGTTCACCAAATAATTTATGGTTTATTTTTTTCATCTATTCATTCTCCTATCGGATACTACTATTCTATTTTTTTGCTGATTATTTATACCGAAATACAAATACATTCCCTAACGGAACATAACCAAAACATACGTTAAAAACTACACCAAAAGACACGATCTACTGTTTGTTGGAAAACAGGCACTTTCATAAAGTTTAATAGTATATCTTTCTCATTTGTCCCAACATATTCATCGTTATCTACATTGTAAAATTGAAGAACTTCCACTTTACTCAATTAAGATTTGAAACCATAATCAATTGGACCCCATTCTTGAATTACTTGTCCATTTCTTTCAATTTTTCCTCCTCCCTGTTTAAATTGTATACTTGAAACTAGACTCAAACCAACTAAAAACAAAGAACAATAAGAAAGCAATATAAATCTGCTAGTTTTTCTACTTTATAGTCTTTATTTTTCGCCTCTAAATACTTCGTTAACTCTTCCCCCTGTTTTCTTGCATACTTCTTCTATGTATTCTTTTCATCTAGTATTCTTGTTGTAAGTAAGTGTTTTACTATTATTTGTAATCATTTCTTGGATTGGGTCACGTACGAGTTTATTGTAAGTTGGCATCGTGATTCCTCCGGTATTTTTGTTTCCCTTCAATTATAATATCTATTCACAAACGATACAGGCACCTTAACAATTTTATTGTAGCTTGTTAAAGTGCCTCTTCATCACTAAATATTCTTTATTACTTCCTTGAAATACTACTCTTCTTCCCTTGACTGTTTTACAATATTGTTAAAATGACCTTGCGTTACACCAGTGCTCCAGATGATTTCTTCTATTAACTTATAAAGCTGATTAGCAATGATATTTGTACACTTCATTTTTACGTGTTATCGCTTTGTACATAAACAGTGATGAAAAATCCCTACAACAGCTGCTAGCATTAACATTGGCAATTGATTGCCATTCTACTCTGGTCTTCCATCATGTTTCAAATAGGATATTTACTCCTTATGAAGAAGAAAAGAGAGTTGAATGAATATAAAGTGTGGGGGAAATACCCAGTTTGAATAATAACAATTAATATTAGTTTTGTAAGTATTTAGCCGTTTACAATTTCCCCACCATTCACGTGCAGAATTTGCCCTGATATGTAAGATGCATCATCGGAGGCCAAGAATACATAAGCAGGTGCCACTTCAAACGGTTGACCAGCTCGCTTCATAGGAACATGGTCTCCAAATGTGGCAAGCCATTCTGGAGGTAAGGAAGATGGAATTAATGGCGTCCAAATTGGTCCTGGGGCCACACCATTAACTCGAATCCCTTGCGATGCCAGTGACGATGACAGCGAACGTGTAAATGAAACAATAGCCCCTTTAGATGCCGCGTAGTCAATTGCATCTTGATCTCCATCATAAGCACTAAGGGATGTTGTATTTATTATGGAGCTCCCTGAATTCATGTATGGCAAAGCAGCTTTCGTAAAAATAAACTGAGAAAAAACATTTGTGTGAAAGGTACTTGCTCGTTGGTTCGAATCTACATCAAGTAGACTATTCCTTATGTATAGTACACCGGCATTATTCACCAAAATGTCAATACGGCCAAATTGGTGAATGGTTTGCATTACTGCTTGTTGGCAATGCTGCTCATACCCAATATCACCTGGAATGGTAATGCAACTACGGCCGTACTTTTTGACATAGAACGCCGTTTCTTTTGCATCGCTGTGTTCATTTAAATATGAGATTGCTATGTCTGCACCCTCTTTCGCGAATGCTACAGCGACAGCTCTACCAATTCCACTATCTCCACCAGTTATAAGTGCTACCTTATTTATAAGCTTACCGGCTGGTTTGTAATTGGGGTTATCAAATATAGGTCTGGGTATCATTAATGATTCAATGCCAGGTCTACCTTGTTGTTGAGGCGGGAAACCCATCACATACACCCCTCTCAGCATTTTTCTATAATGTATTATGATATACAAGAAAATATATCCTTTTCAAAAAATTAAATAGAGGAAGTTTTCATGCGTTCATACTCTCCGAATATTTCTAGTAGCCCTATATTTTTCATTAAAGATTAAACGAAAAATTTAAAACACACTTTTTATGCTTTGAGCGTTTCACCACATTATAAGCAGCAGATACTTTGACCATAAATGTCTTCACCAATATTATTCTTCCCACTCTTCATAAATAACTGCACCAGCATAAACAAGGTGCTTATTTTCAACAGCATTAGCTTCGTTATATTCAAAATCATACACTCTAATCACTGTGTTATAACTCTCTAACATATGTTCCCCATAATAATCTATGAATTGAGATATAATCTTTTCATAATAAGATGCGCCTTCTAATAACAACTGTAAAGATGTAGTTGAAATATCAATAAATGTGATTTCCAATAGATCTTCATTATAATTTATAAAATCAATTTGAAAATCTCTCATAAATTGTGATGGGATTCTATCTCCCTGTTCATCAAATTTTATTTCCACATACTTTTGCAGCATTTCTTTACTCTTGAAATTCCCTAGCCATAGCGATATTACGCCTGGATTTTCGATATTAACCCTCCTTTATTCATTCTTACTCGTTTATTAGGGGTCGTTTTATTTTGAATTCTCCCCACCAACTGCTAGCATCGTCCTCTTCTATTAATAATGCATCCAAACGCTCCCTTTGTTTTGCAGTCTGCCTGGAAGTTTCCATGCCATTTGTAAACACTGCAACTGTTATTTCTCTATTCCCCTCATCCGTTTGCTTAAAAATCCTAAATTGCAGCTTATTTGAAGACAATTCCTCAATTAAATCCTTCATTTTTTCTGAATTCCGACGGTTAACAGCCATTACCGGATATTTATTTTTTATATTGGATTGAATTTCAGATAAAGAGCAATTTGTATAGTTTTTTATTTTCATTAATAAGCGACCTTTAATACTCGATTCAAGAATGACGGAATATGTAGCCAAGTAGCAGCCCTCCTCAAATGTTACATTTTATAAAAAATAGGCGTTCTTAGATTTAGCTACTAAAACTAGGTCAGTGTAGCCCTATTAAACCAGGGGTTATGTTCTCTATTTTTGCCCATCTAAATAAGCATTCAACTTGCATTTGATTTCTACACTTAATTTTTAATACCCCTTCTTCTTCAATAGCATTTATTCCAAATTGATGAATTATATTGTCTGTTCCTATATCTTTGATTATTAAATCTTGAATACAAAAGAATGTAATTTCTATATAAATTACATCCCATTTATTCCATCGTTTCGGTTTATTTTCAACAGGTTCCTTTGTCATGATTCGAATAACTAAAGTCGGACCATCTCTTTTAAGGTGAACATCTAATAACTCTGATTGTTCAAACTCCGGTATCATTCCAAAAATACTTATAAGTGCTTGAGGATTTAAGATTTTAAGTTGATTAATCATTTTTATATGCCTTACTTTCTTCGATTTTCTTTTCAAAATAATGGAGCTCCATCTCAAAATTCAGAGAAAAATATGTAGAGAAACATTAATTATGAAATCCCGATAGATGTCCCAAAGATGAAGTACATCATCTATAAAATACATTCTTTTATTCAGTAAGGTTTTCAAGTTCCTCAGACCAAAATGTATTCTTTTCTACAGCCTTTGAATCGATACGCCTTACTTCATTTTCAAACCAGATACGCACTGATTCCGGAATTTCATTATCTAAAAATGCAAATTCACCATTTATCTGAATCGCTTCATCTATTAACTTAGAAAACAATAGAAGGCTTTCTGCAAATTGATGAATGGAAGAATTAATGAAGATTTCTTCATAGTTGTTGTCGTGATGTAAATAGACTACCTTATTTGTTCTTTCATCAATACAAAGAGGATCTCCAGAACCAGTCGTACCTATAAACCAATAAAACTCAAAATCTATTGGCATGCCAAATTTTCGAGTTACATTCTGCATTAATTCAGTTGCGTTATCAAACTCTATAAATGGAGCAGCCGATGCTGGAAGACCCGCTTCGCTTAAAAACCTTCTCTTATCACTAGATAAATTTGCATGCTGCATTATCTCTCTATCCAATTTGTTTAATGTCCCGTCTCTTTTTTCATTCCATCTATCACAAAATTCTTTAGGTGCAATCATTTCATTACCCCTTTCCTTTTTTCATCCCCATAATTTACTCCTCTTCCATTCTATTGAAATCAATCATTTCCCTAATCGCGAACTCCAGCCATTCCCAAAAATCACCGAATTCCTTCCTCTGTTCAAACCCTTCCGTAGCGAAGTCATGAATCACTTGAACCTTTTGTCCTTTTCCAAATTCAAAGCAGGCAATATCATCATTATCATCTCTTCTAGCAAAAGGAACTAATTTTCTATTTGGATACCTTTCTTTCAAATCAAGAAAGCGTCTAGTTGCTTGTACTGATTCCATCATATACCATAAATCAAAATCCACTAAATGTAATTCAATTGCTTTTCTATATGCTTCTGGATATTCAAACCCATCTATCTTAATAAAATAGCTCCCCACTCAAATTCCCGCTTTCTCATTTATTTTGAGCAAAACAAAGATAAAGCTTTTCTCCCACTCCCTTACCTTCAAATACTTCCTCTTCAGCACGAAAGAGAATAAACCGAGCTATTCTGCTGAAGGATTATAATCAATCTCTACTTTTTCAAGACCTTCCAATACTTTATGTATTCTGTTGGATAAATCTCTTATTTCTTCTTGTGTTAATTCCCCCATTGCGTCTAGTGGATTAAACTTGCTTAATCTCTTTGTTATACCTTTTATATACCCAATGAAAACTTTGTCATGAGTTAACACTATTTCACCTACAGCTGTATCAACAATTACGTCTTCTATTTCTCCGAGATTTATATACTCATAACAAGTTCTCGCAATTGCATCTTTCTGTCCTCTATCTAAAGTTAAAAAGTCATTATAGGCTTCATTAATGGCTTCAAACAATTCATTGTATTCCCAGTTTTCCATTTCAGATTCCTCCATTAGGCATTAATTATCATGTTGAATTTAAAGTAATTGTTTAGGTATGAAAAGCTAAGTCTAATTTAAAATCACCATGTCAGTTCTCCTTTTCGTATCTTTCTCCCATCATTTTGATTATCTACCACTACATTTTACAATCCTAGCAATTTTCAAATCAAAAAACTTGAAAGGCATTGTACAATCAAGTTTTTTACTACTGTTTATTTAAAAATTTATAAATGATTATATGAGTCCATCATAAGCATCTCCAAGTGATACAAAATCACTCTGCATCCAATACCAATACTTCCCCTTATTATGTATAAATCTTTCAAGTAGATCTATAAACGATGTTGCAATGATTTGTGATTCCCCTGCAATTCCATGACGATCAAAGAAGCTATCATAACATTTCCCCAATCTATTTCGATTTAGGTCAATTGTTAAGTATTCCTCTTTTCCATCATTACATATAATATACCAATTGGAAGTAATATCATCTTCACACAGCTCACTTATTATTACTGGATTTGCTAAAATAAATTCTTGTGAGGAGACAATATAAATCGGATACTCCTCATTCTCGAACAAAACCGCTCCTCCGCAAAGACTGTAAAATCCCTTTACATCCTCAGGTAGGATATGCTTCTTCTCATTAATTATCGGTAATCCTGCAGGCTCAAGCACACGACAATCAGATAAAGACTCTATTTGTGCAATGAGTTGACTCATTTTTTTCATTTCTATCACTCCTAAAGTGATATTGATTATATTCTTATTAGCGAATTTGAGTACATTTTTATAGCTACCTTCCTCTCATTTATTGCCACTCAAATTTCTTTTGTACAGTTTCAATTCACTTCATTGATTGCGGAATGACTTAATATAAAATCAACCTTTTCCGCAAATAACTCCGGCATCTCACTCTTTACATTACATAAAATATCTTTCACTATTTGTTTCGTATGCTCATCAACCTGTTGTAAAGCTTTAATATATGGCAAAATTAACTCTTCTGAATTTAAAAGTGTTCGATGAATTCTATCTGCCCAAAATTCTGCCTGGGGTAACATATTTGTTATTCCATTCGCTAACTGTACAAGTCCATCCTCTAATCCATTCCGGCTTGCAATATAAAAAATGGTTTCAATTACATCGCTGTCTGCAGAAGGTTCCGCTACCTCGTCTTCAAATATTTTACAAAGTTCTGGAATCACTTCATTTCCTGCATGAAATGATAGTTCATTTAATATTTCTTCAAATTCTTCAATATCATCGCCTTCATTTTCCATAAAGCGCATTTTATATAAAATAGCAAGTTGTTCTTTATAACTCATGATGTACCTCCCGATTTTATTGATACTCACTAATTACTAGAATACGAAACTCTATTTAAACAATTATGATGAAAAAAACAGCAGAGTTTTTAAAA
Source organism: Bacillus pseudomycoides DSM 12442 (assembly GCF_000161455.1). Lineage (GTDB taxonomy): Bacteria > Bacillota > Bacilli > Bacillales > Bacillaceae_G > Bacillus_A > Bacillus_A pseudomycoides. Next base: position 2,729,183 of record NZ_CM000745.1, on the reverse strand, counting down.
CCTCTGCTGTTTCCTGTTATTTAACTTCTAACGTGAACCAATTATTTATTGAATAGACAAGCGTTACCAAACAGCCGATTACACCAAACCAAATAGCATTAGGATCAATCTTTGAACCAAATAATACTGCTATTAACGATACCATACACAATAGCATCGCTAGACCATTAATCTTAATTTCGACTATATCGCCATTTTTTACTTGCTTTTCTTTACTTCCAAAAAATAATTGATTTGCTTTTATCTTCGCTTCTTTTACATCAGAAGGGAGCGTGTACTCTTCATTATTTTCTAATTTCATTACAACTTCATTATCCACTTTTAAAGCTACTCTTGTAGCCCCACCCATCATACCTGTTGCCCTTATTACTTTTATAGCCATTTTAAACTCCCCTTAAACTTTTGTTCGTCTAATAAAAACCTTCCTACTTTTCAGTCTAGTATATTCCCTACAATTTTTCATCTTTTTTCCATAATTTATATTATCATATTTGGAATTAATTTATTAATAGGAGTATGAGTGTTTCTACCTTTTACTTTATAGCCTATGATAAGAATCCTGTTTCTCTCCAGATATGGTTAGTGGATGTTTTAAATCATCTATTCTTATTTAATCGGTTTCTCTGTTTTTAAAACAAATGAACTTAATGCGGGAACCTTAATCTTATTATCATGGAAAACATACAGCACTTTACTTCCTGCACGTTCACCATCTACTAGCACTTTCCAAGGACCTTTTGATGGAAGAGTAATTTCCACCGCTTCTCTATTCGCATTGTGAGCCACAACAAAATAATCGTTTTTATTACCATTTGCTTTGCCATCTAATGTATAAGCTACAACATTTTTTGGCGCATCAATGAACGTTAGATGTTTTTTTATTTGTTCAACAGATGTCATGCGAAAAGCTGAATGGTTGTTACGCAACTCTATTAAGCCTTTCATATACTCTACTTCTTTATCAAATGCTGCACGGCGCACCCAATCCATTTGGTTAATAGAATCAGGAGATTTGTAGCTATTATGATCACCATATTTTGTACGCATGAACTCTTGGCCTGCATGCAAGAATGAAACCCCTTGCGATGTTAATATGATGGAAGAAGACAACTTGTGCATTTGTTTACGTACTTCCTCACTGTCGCCAGGATTAGTCAACTGAAGCTTATCCCATAATGTATGGTTGTCATGTGCTTCAACATATGTCAGGACCTGCTCAGGATCCTGATAAGTATACACTTTTTTATCATAGTCCATACCAGCCGTAATTCCTTTTTTAATGCGTTCTTCCATGTTTTGCATTCCGTTCACAAAACCATTATCCTTATCCCCGAATACGCTTCCTTTCAATCCATCACGAATATCGTCATTAAAATGAGCGATCCCTTTCATTTTCTCCGCATTTTTTTGATTTGCTTTTAACTCAGGCGCTAGAGGCGTATTTAAATCCCAACCTTCTCCATGAAGAATAATAGAAGGATCAATTTGATTAATGGCTTTACGTATCGTATTCATTGTTTCGACATCATGAATACCCATCAAATCAAAACGGAATCCATCTAAATTATACTCTTTTGCCCAATACACGACGGAATCTATCATAAATTTCCTCATCATCTTTCGTTCAGAAGCCGTATCATTCCCTACTCCTGTTCCATTTGCGAGTGAACCATCCTCATTGTAACGATAATAATAACCTGGAACTAACTTGTGGAAATTGGATTCAGCCGCATTGTACATATGATTATATACAACGTCCATCACAACACGAAGATTATTATCATGAAGTGTTTGAATCATCTGCTTTAATTCAGTAATTCGAACAGTGGGCTCATAAGGATTAGTAGAATATGAGCCTTCTGGTACATTGTAATTTTTCGGATCATATCCCCAGTTATATTGTGGTTCGTTTAATTTTTCTTCATTTACTGAAGCATAATCAAATATCGGTAAAAACTGGACATGAGTAACACCAAGATCCTTAATATGATCAAGACCTGTTTTTACGCCTTCGGGTCCTCTCGTTCCTTTTTCTGTTACACCAAGATATTTTCCTTTTTGTTTAATACCACTTTCAGGTTGAATGGAAAGATCACGTACTTGTAACTCATAAATAATAGCATCTTCCGGATTTTTAAATTTCGGCTTTTTGTTCCCCTTCCAATTTTTTGGATTTGTTTCTTTTAAATCAACGACTGCACCTTTATCACCGTTAACAGAAGCAGCACGCACATATGGATCAACGGCCTCAGTCCATTTGTCCCCAATCTTCACCTTATATGTATAAAAAAGGCCTTTTTGATCACCTGTCAGTTTTGCAGTCCAAGTTCCTTTTTCACCTTGATCCATGCTTATTTCAGTACCTTTTTCATCATTCCATTTTTTATAAGTAACCAATTTTGCCTCGCTCGCAGTGGGAGCCCACAAACGAAACTTTGTTTCCTGTGGCGTATATATATTACCTAAATCACTACCATCATAATAAAATAAATGATCGAATTCCTCGCTACGAATTACTTTACCAATTTCAGTATTAGCTTCAATGGAATTTCCCATTTTGATTTTGTATGTTTTTTTAAAATCAAGATTCTTTTCTGTAATGATTTTAACCTTATTAGTACTATCTCCATCATTTGTATCATAAGGACTAACTTTCTCAATGTTAACGCCCTCAATTTCAATTTTTTGCTCCTTAATATTGAATGGAGCATTGGTAGTTACAGTGATTTCATTGAAGCTATCAATGGTTGCTTTCTGAATAGAAAGTTCAAAAGAAGGCTTAGAATCGTATACTTTATCATCGCCCGAAAGAACCCATACTTCAGCACGGCCATCCTTAATATTTTCAATCCAACGATCACCACCGTCTTTTTCCCATTCTTTCGTACGAACTATAAATCCTACACGATTATAGTCACCATCTATTTTCACCTTAGCATACTTACCAAACTCATCTTCCCCAGTAAATTCATAGGATTGACCATTCGTATTTTCAGCCCACATCCAAAGATTCCAATCTTTTGTATTTCCAGACTTCTCCTTATAATGAACGATAATTTCAGTTGTTTTCGTATTTGATTCTGCTTGTACACTCTGAAAAGAAAAACCAGATAATAGCATAGCAATTACAGTAAGTAATAAAAACGTCTTGTTTATTAATTTTTTTGTAATATACACTCCATTCACCCTTTCTTAAAATATTACGAATAATTCATTATGAGTAACCCTGCATAAGTTAATCTAAAAATCGCTTTTATAACACCTCCGTATTGAATGTTTTCACTTATGTATTTCAATGATCTTTTAATAGAAAAATCAAAGGTATAAAGGAGTAAGAAATTAACGAAAACGTTTGCATTAAATATCAAAAAAAATACTTACTTATTCCTTTTTATATCTCTAAATATCAAAAGATCATGAAAAACATTCTAAAGAAAACGTTTGTTATCGCTTTCAATTTTATAGCACGAACCATAAAGAGGTCAATATATTATTAATTTTCTGTTTTTACCCTATGTACATGTTGTTAACATGTACAGTTGTAACTCATTGAAGATAGTTAAGCGTGGACATATTATGACTTTAAGACTTCATCTCTGCGTCAACACATACTAAAATTCTCCCACATTACATAATAAAAACTCTCCTAAATACATTCACGTATTTAGGAGAGTTTGGGATTACTTTATTTTACAAGATTCATGTATTGAATCCTCTTTCTTTATAACTCGCTTGTATGAACTATCTCTTTTCAAAATAAGCGATGATTCTTCCATTACCAGGGTACTCTCCGTTCCAGCCACAAGGAAAGCCACCTGCTTTATAGATTTCAAACATAGTTTCAAAGAAATCATTCTTCTTCCCATTGATAGCACGGCTAAAAGCACAATTATTGAGATCAGCTACGACATCATTGAAAAATCCATCCATTCTAACTGCACTCTGCCTTACATGATTGTCAATAACCTCTAACATAGTATGTAATTCCTTTGGTCTTTCAATTTCTGATAACCTATAATACACTCCCCGAACTTTACTCTTTTCTAACTCCCTTATATCTGTCCACGTGTATTCATCTTCACCATATGCTTCCTCATAAGCGAGCAATTCCGCTTGCTGCATATCGTTAACGATAGCTATTTTATTCGAAAGTTTTTTGGTTAAAGAAGCAAACTGAAAATCTTTTGAGAAATCTACTACCTCTTGTACCAATTCATTATATTCCTCACCGTTCATTCCTTATTAAACCACCTTTCTTGATGCTTAATTACACCTCATTGAGACCATTCATAAACGAAACGCTCGAAAACTGTTCTCAAAAATCATTACCTATTCTTTTTCATATAATGATATTAACTCCCGTTTAAAATCTTCATAGAGTACAAAAGCTTCTTTTAATATTTCTTCTAATTCTTCGTAACTACGGAAAACAGGCATCTTTATTCTCATACTGGGATTTATTAATAACCTCGGGTAAATACTCCAAGGACTCCCTAATCGAACTTCGCCATTATAATAAGCAACCCAAATGAATTCTGTCATTCCATGTTCTAGACTAATATTAAACCAGATCATATATTGCGGTGAATGATCAACGACTCCTACTTTAAAAAATCTCTCTTTATAATCAAATGTTACCTCATATCCAAAATGTTTCAGTACTACTATCACTTTTTGAATGTTGTAACTTCCTAATCTATCATCGAAATCGTTAGAATTCTCTCGAAATCGATTAGACATCGCTTGATATCTATCAATAAAATTTATTTTTTCTAAAACCTTTTTTATTTCTGGCTTCATTTCTATAGCCATACTTATCGTTTCACCCATCTCATTTCAATATTATATTTTTCATTACACATATTACTCTTTTCTTTCTCCAATTTATTCATCATCTTCATCAGCATATAATTTACTTAGAAATTCGGTAAATGATTGAGCTACATAAAATACATTTTCCCTCGCCACTTCCTCTGCCTCTTCTGCTGTGATTCCTTCGCTTTCCATCAGCATTTCTTTTTCCCATGCATCTTCATGCTCCCAAAAAACGACTATTGGATTCTCTTCATGGTTTTTATAATCAAAACAAATTAAGTTTCCAGCTGGATCAAAAGCAAACGGGATTAATCCATTTGGTAATGTATCATTGAAGTCATTATATACATCTGCAATATACTCACCACTATTTTCATCAAAAGATAATAACGTACCAAACACTCTTTCTATTCCTTGGACGTCAAAAAGTTCTGGTTCCACATTTGCTCCATTATTCTTCGATACACACTCAACATACTCATGAGGAAAATTAAAGCCTAATTCTTCCCCAATTTTCTTTACATATTCATCACTTACAGCTTCATCAGCAAATTGCCATTCTACTTTACTCATTTCATTCCATCCCCCAGTCACCTAAATCATTTCCATAATGTATATCTAAAATAACTAACTGCACCGTATTACTCTATTTTTATTTTTAAATTCTTTATTAATTCAACAAGTGAATTTTTTTAAGCCTACAAATTATTAGGCGTAGATTTTTCAGAACCTATTCTGGAAAATGTCCCCTTTAAAAATCCCACTGTAAATTTAGGTAAGTTTGTAGAGGTACGTTTAAAACAAATGATATTTGATGGTCCATCGTTGCAAGGTGCTAACATAAAGTTACGCTATCCCGTAGAAAGAACTATAACCCCAATCCTTTTCTATGGCTCCGTTTAAGTCTATCATTTTGCATATAATTTGTAACTTTTAGTAGGAACACTAGTTTTTTGTACAAGCCATACTTTATATCTTTGAATATTTTATAGTATTACAATAAAAGGAGATGAAAGAATGGTAGTACCCTGTCTAATTTTAGACGTGTATATTACACCAGGATCAGATATGACCCAAGACCTTTTTATCAATCAAATTGATTGGGTTAATTATGTTTATGGAGTCCCTAATACTTTCTACGGAGATCGAACACCAAATCCATGTAACATCGATATAAGATGGCGTTTTAGGAATGACCAAGGAGAAGCGGTTATGTCACAGATCAATGACCCATTTGTTGATCAAGATGTACTCCAATGCATCGGATACGAGGACCTCAATGAATATTTTCAATATTGGTTGAATGTTAGACCGCCAGGACCAGGACCTTATGGACAAACTGATACACTGGATATTGCTGTATATTTTGTACAAGGTCCATTTGCAGGTGGTTTTGTAGGATGTGCACCTTATAACACTCCTAATGGTCCAGTTATCGTAATATCAAATGCTCCTGAAGGACAATTCCGATTCGGACAAACTCTCGCGCATGAATTAGGACATGTTTTATTAGGACCGGAACATGTAGACGATGAAAACAACCTTATGTATGGAGGGGCATCGGAAAATGCTTATAGACTGACACCTGAACAGTGCGCGCAAGCAAGTAATAGCCCGTATTTTCGAAATTGCCCAGAATGATGACACGAAAACTATGTAAAAACCAAAGAAAGGGGTGATTAAAATAAAAAGACATCATAGAAATCTTAAGCGTAGTCTAAATAATAGTTTTTTGATACCACCTTCCAATAATGATTGCAATGGTCCACCATCTAATACCCCCCCATCCTCCAATAATGATTGCGATTGTCCACCACCAAATATTCCACCAGGTAATCCTCCGTGTATTCCAGTCCCGGTACCACCTCCTAGTCAACCTAAAAATTGTTAAGTGTATCCACTCAAAACTTCTTATCGAATGATACAATATCGGGACACCCTAGCTGGTCTTAGCCAGCTAGGGGCAGCAGAGACACCAAATAATCATATTGATTTCTGAACTACATAATTCATAGCGCATTAAATAACGTTTTATAGCTTTTAATTTCTCTTCAATTGTAAATTTATCCATAAGAAAAGCAACTCACTCAAAAAAAAAAACAAATCGGATATATAATAATGCTTTTAAATTTAATGCCCCGCAGCATGTAAATATGAATGGAATATACCTATCAATAATAAAACTTTATCTTTATAAGATTCCTCTAATAATTTAAAAGTAATATTAAAAGGAGGCTTAATAGGCTCTTTCCATTCTGCAATAATCAAATTAGTATTTAAATTGGTTATTTTTGCCCATTCAAAAGGTCTTTGATTTAATTCATACATTTCTCCTGCAAATTCAAATTTAGTTATTTCACCAAAATCAAAGGTCTTTTTATCTATTAAATGTATTTGATATTCTTCTCTTTCAGCATAATAGTTAAGAAAAAATTGTGTTCTTTTTCGAAAATCTATATCCTTTTTCGCTTTTAATTGTAAATTCTCTTTAGAATCATATATCTCATATTCCAAAAAATACGTCCCTTTGAATAATATTAAATCTATTATCCTTATACACTGATTGCTATACGTTTTTTTTATTGTACCTATTATATTGTTGTTCTCATCATATATTTGTGTTGGTTTAACCGAATAAAAACTTCTCCATTTATAATAATACAAAATAATCACCTCTTAATATTTGTATATAAGGTTTTTGAATATTATAACATAAGAAAAGAACAACTTTATAGCTGTCCTTCGTTAACATAACACCACTTACCAGCAGTCACTATATCTAAAAACTTAAAAAAGTCCCTTCAGATCTTCGAAGGGACCTTTCTTAGCTGTTTCAATCGTATTTTCTAAAAAAATACGAGTTTCATCTTTATTTTTGTGTACCTCTCGAAGTACATATGTAGTTGTTTGAAGATCCGAATAGATTTCAAATAAATCATCTAAATCATGAAAATCTAGTTTTTTTAATAAAAGACGCTTTGTTCCTAATTTGGGAATTTCATATGTATTTTCCATACTCTCACCTCAGTTAATCGTTATTTTTATATTATATATCTTATTCATGTGAAGTTTACATAACCTATCATTATCAGCAACAAAAAGAGATTGGGTACCTTTTAGACATCCAAAAGGTACCCAATCTCCTTTCTTCGTTGACATAATCGAGGATTATCAGCAATCTAACAACTCTTGGATTCTATTAAAAATGTGCTAATGAAGAAGAATAGAAGCCCATTCCTTTTTTTGTAATAACCATATGATAGAAGTACATTGGTTCTTGTCCAAAAAGAATGCGACCTCAAAACCACAATAAATTCAAGCATGATTTCAGAACCAATGAATAACTAAAAAAGGTGGGGAAGTTATGTACTATAAAGGAAACAAGTACAAAAGTTATAAATATAAAAGTAAATGTACAGATACAATCGAAAATAGGGAAGATGATTGTCATGAAAAAAAAGATTCCGATTGTAGTGATAAGAAACATGATGACGCTTGTTCTATACTACTAGAGAGACAGGTTAATAATCCGGCAAATGATGTAACTAATTTTCCTCGAATCACCCAAAGTGAGACAAGCATTGCCCATTTTAAAGATTTTATACTTTATGGATTTAATGATAGTAATGCTGGTACAGGAGGACTGGGGACTTTTAGTTTTTCAGGCTTTGCTTTTTCCAATGATTTAGGTAATACCTGGACTGATGGTGGTTCTCTTCCGGTAAATCCAGGGGGTTTGAATTCCGGTGATCCTGTTATAGCTGTTGATAGAAATGGTGTTTTCTATTATGGTCAAATCGGAATAGAAACTATTGGGAGTGTTATACAAGGTGTTATCAGTGTTTCAACAGGAACCATTACTCCGAACGAAACAATCACAATGAATGCGCCTCAAGTCGTTGGACGCGGGCAAAACCCTTCTGCGAATATTAATCAAGATAAGGATTGGATTACAGTAGGTCCCGATGCTGATAATCCAGGGAATGAAGCACTATATATTACGTGGACTGATTTCACTGCTACTCCGAGCCCTAATATTCGCTTTTCAAAATATACTACTGGTGTCAACTTAACTCCAATTATTACAGATCAGATTATTGTCACTGGTGGCACTAATTTTATTCAAGGGTCTTTTGTGGTCGTTGATGATCTCGGAGGTATCTATGTCTTTTATGAAGAAATATCGGCATTTAATACTTTGGGGCAGCCAAACAGGACCATTCGTATGGTTAAATCAACTGACGGTGGGAATACTTTCCCAATTAACGTGGCAGTTTCAACTCCATTTGCTGCAGCCGCAACTGATACAGCACTTTGTGGCCGCCCATCTATCGGTGTTGATAACACCAGAAGGATTCGTATGAATGAATTCCCTCATGCAGCGATTGGACCAGATGGCACTTTATATGCCGTATGGAACGCTGGCAGAGTGGTTGGAGATACGACCTTTATTGATATCTTTTTAGCTTATAGTACAGACAAAGGAAATACTTGGAATAGAGTGAATGTTACTTCAAATACTAGAACTTTTCCATTCTTCCCGTCCGTTGCAGTTAATAAAAATGGAGCCCATATTCAGTATAATCGTTTTAATGACCGTGGAGGCACTCTTGCCGGTATAGGTGATGGGACATTTGCGATATTTTTGAAAAGCTTTTCTCTTTGTAATGGATTAAGTAAAGAGAAAATGGTAAGTACTGCATTTTCTCCAGTGCCGGTTACGAATCCAAGCCCTGATACTGCCAATTGTTATATGGGGGATTACAATCAAATTATTGCTGGTCCCGGGAACTGCTTACTTCACTCTTGGGGTGATAATCGTAATGTTATTATTCAAGGCGCTATTCAACGGGATAATCCTGATGTTTTTTTTACCATAACAACCCCAGATTAAAAGAAATATGACTGTTGTTGTGAATAGGAAAAAATAATCCTTGTTTACTGGTCATTAAAAATTTCAGAGCCTTTCTCCAACCAATATCAAAATGTCTTTCTATAAACTAGATCATCCTTACAAAAATGTAAAGGCAGCAATATAATATATATTTGAAAAAAGGGAGGTTATGTCGATGGATTGTAAACCTTGTGAAAATAATAACGAAATTAAAAATGATTCCTCGAACTATACTAAATTTATTTCTGCAGCAGTTCCTGATCACATCATTTTTAAGGAAGTCGATACGAATTTATCTCAGGAAGAGAATAATTAGTTTTCAATATAGACGGTATAACAGAAGCCTAGCTTCTTATTCAGAACTTGATACCCCAAAAAAATTATTGATCTAATAATAAATCCCTTTTAGAGGTATCTCCACATCCATCAACTTAAGGATTTAGACTAATTTTGAAGTTAAACGCACGTTACTATTCTCTTATGTTAATGAGAAAGGGGGACGTGCTTTTTATGAATATACATCAAAAACAAGAGTTGTCTTTATTTTCCGAAGAGTTATATCGATATATGTCTCCTGCTACACTTAATCAATTAGCCATAGAAGTGGTCGAAATGAAACGAAAACGTAAATGCCATGGGCACCATTTTTTATCTTTGTGTGTATGGTTAAATCAGCAAATCGCTACTACTTCTCTGACTCAACTTTGTAGTCAATTAGAAACTTCAATAGGAATTTTATTAAGTCCTGAGGGACTTAATTGACGATTTAACTCGGTGTAATTTTGAAATAAAGTTTGATCATTTCTACCTATGTTGTTCCACAATCGCACCCTTTAATGGAATACCAAAAAGAAAAACACAGATGCAAATAAGCTTATTATCTTCTCTTACACTAGTAATTAGTCCACCTACATTATTTCGCATTCTTTTGAAAATAAAGCCTCCTAGTTCTTTTATATAAAACTTTAATTTCTTGTTTGAGAGATTTGATTAACAATTTGGCTCAATGCCTCGTTTATTGGTGTAGAAGATGCGGCTTTGTGGTCTCAACGCCCATGAAGCGAAATTGAGTGCAGCATATGAAAGCGGAAGGATAATATGAAACCCGTAATCACCATAATCGTTAGCAAATGCATGAGATAAAGCCGCACCAGTCATTAAAAAGAAGATACCAGCGTGAGCCCATTCTTTAAGCCGAGGAAAACCTGGCACAACGAGAGCGATGACTCCAAGCACTTTCCAAATTCCGAGAATGGTCAAGATGTATAATGGGTAACCAAGATTCGTCACTAACTCGACGTTTCCCCCATATTGCATCAGTTGCCCGATACCACTTAACATAATAGCTGCTGCGAGTAGTAATGTGACCGTCCAATAAGCAATCCTTTTTCCTTTTGTTTTCATCCTTTTATCCCTTCCTTTAATCATTGATTTAAAAATGAAATACCATTACTGTGGTAGTTCCTTACAACTCTTCACATTCGTCAGGACAATCGGCTTAGCGTTGTAAATCCGCATTTTCCTGACGGTTCCCCTATTATATTGTCTCTTCTTGAAATCTATTTTCATCCTCACGTTTTATTCCTGTTTCTTTTATATAGGATTCAATGTACTTGTTTAATTGACTATTATCGTTTTAGGTTACTTGATGATGATGGAAACATATATTTATACGGTCTAAGTGATTGTGATTCGGATTTTATCCCTTTAGACCATTATTATTATGTTTATGGCTGCACGGAAATTCAATATCGTGATGAAAATACTAAAATATATAAAACCCTTTAAAATCCTTAAATACATAGGTGTAGCTTTTATAAAAAGATTGATCAAAAATACCTCGCAAACCTACATTTTATGCTGCATAAAAAGAAGCCATTATGAAAAAAGTCTGACCAAAGTGGCTTATTATCCAGCACATTTAAGTTTAGTTTTTATAAAAAAGTTTGATCATATTTAAAATACTTAAGCATTCTATTCATTAAAATGCATCTATAAAATCATTAACGGTTTCACTCATTTCCTTATAACGAGACCAATGTAGGTAGTGATGACCTTCTAATACAACGAGCTTATTAGAAGGTAAATGGCTTATTTGCGTTTGATAAAAAGATACAATTGTTTTCCCATCTTCCGTCACTCTGGCATCTTTATCAGTAAATATCATGACAGGAATCTCTGAAGGAAATGACATATTAATCGTTTTATCGATATTATGTTTCATTTCATTTACTTCAGAAACTATATTTTTATTAGCTAGATTCCAGGCAGAAATGCTCTTAATCATCTTTAAATTATCATCAGAATAAGTTCCTTTATCCGTAATGGGAAGGTACTTCTCTGGATTCATATTTACTGCTAGCCTTGCAATTCCAGTCGGGGATAAAACGCTCAAATACCGGGGCATGGTTGGAGCAGGTTCATTAAAATACTCCACCACTTGCGGAAAAGTACAATCAATACCTATGATTGCCTCAATTTCATCAGGGTATTTATTAGCATAATACATGCTGTAAATGCCAGAAACGGAATGAGGCATTAATATGTATGGCCCTTCTATATGGGCTTTTTTAAGTGCGTCTCTTATTTCCTCTACGATGTTTTCAACTGTTCGTTCCTTATTTGTAATAGCACTCCAGCCATATCCAAATGTCTCTATCACTACTATTCTATTATTCTTTGATATTTCATTCATTAAAGGTTCATAATCCAATGCGGGTGCTGCCGTACCCGCACCACTTAATAAGACAATAGTATTTTCACCTTCACCCTTTGTATACACATGCATTTTCTCACCATTCACGTCAACTAATTGACCTAACGGAGGATATTTATTTCGTTCATTTAATAAAGACAAATAAAAACTAGCAAAATGAAATTTGCTAGTTTTTATTTATTTTGGGACTACTATTCATCGAAATCATTCCCAAATATTACATCATCAATTACTTCCCTGTCTTTTGCAATCCCTTCTATTGTCCCAATTAAATTTTTTACCATCTCAAGTGTAATCCATTCTTCCTCTTCATAAATTTTTATACTTGCTCCCATTGAAAGTAATTCCTCAGCACATTTCACTAAAGATCTCAATTGATCTGCATCATCATAATTACATTCCATTACAGGCTTTTCTGTTTTCATATTTTGTTTGATTTCACTTATCGATTTAGACGTTTTCTTTCTAATCAAAGGCAGATACTTATTAGAATTCGAATCATGAAGCACCACTACATTCACAGTAACCAACTTAACTATCCCTCCTCCAATTAAAATTCTATTATTCCATCAAATGTTGTTCGAATATAGAAGGTATACTATCCCCATCTTCTGTATATTTAATATTCGTATAGTTTTCAAACTCATCATTACTCTCAAAATTCCCAATCCATACTGTTACTTTTTCATTCATCTTATACTCCCCTTTTATTCTTTTGGCGAGGTGATGTTTCGGTTTTTTAATTTATCTTTTCTATGATATGTACTATTTCGTTTAAACCATAATAGACCTTTATCGGGACTAGCTAATCCTCAATTTATAGACTCCCTGCTAACATGAAAAGGATCCACATGATTCTCTTCTAATAATTCCTCAAATTTCTCTGTTCCGTATTTTAGAAAATATTCATATTCCGACTCCGAAATAAAAAATGCCAGCAACACTTTACCATCCTTTTCTGCATTTCCAGTCAGTACATAGCTGTATTCCTCTGGGAAAGCGAACGGTTCAGTAAAGTAAACTGCACTTTTATTGTATTTTCGAACAAAAGACTTATCAATACTTTCAATGCCACTAATTGCTGTTCCACGACCTATTTCTATTCGATTCGCTATACAATAAAATAAAGCATTTGCCAAAATATATCCTACACTACGAAATGCCCCATCAACTACCATGGAAACTTCAACATTATCCCCTACTATTTCTTCATATCTACTAAACCCAAGTGTATGAAAAACAAGACATTCTTCAAATACATTTTCATATTTCAAAATTTGTATACTCGGCATGTCCTCACCATTTTTAAATACTTCCCGGTCGATTGGCTCACCTAGGTATTTACTATAATGGTCATAATACAGCTCTCCATAATGAATCATTCTTTGAATTCCCCTTTATACACATGAATTTTTATTCTATTCCCCTGAAGGCTATATAACTGTTTAACTTTACTCCTCATATAAATAATCAAGAAATTCATTTATATTATTGGCTAAAAAATACATATTTTTCATACCGTCGTGCTCTTCATCATGAGCCCAATGAAAGATTTTTTCACAGTATTCCTCATTGATCCCCAAACATATTTGGTTACCGCCAGGATCATCTGCAATTGGTATAAATCCCATATCTAAAAGATCATCAAAAAAATCTATTATTTTATCCAAATTATCATACATACTCCCAATTCCATAGAAAATATTTAATACACTTTCTCCTGCATCATCAGAGATTTTATACATACTTGCCTTTGGATAGCCTCCATTATATTTTAATAAAAACTCTCTATAATATTTCGGTAATCGCAACTGATGTTTTTCCTCAAAAGCTTCTAACTCTTCTAATGATAATTTTTCATGAATCACTTCAATCTCCACCGTAGTTCCACTCCTTGGTAAATTATTTTCACCATCTCTTTTTGATTGTGTATCATCGGCATAAGTTCGTTAGACATATCCTCTTTCAGTAAAAATCATTTTTCTCTATTCTGTGATACTCTAAAAAACAAGCCGTTATCTTTTGCGTATTAATCCCACCACTTTTCCTCATCAGAAACCCATATATTTTTCTGCAAGTCAAATGATTGATTAGCATCATGAAAACCACAATAGGCAGGTAATTTTATACTTCCTCCATTTGCTTTATTCCAGCAATCAATAAACCATTCCACAATGATTTTTTCCTCATCTTCCGATATGATCTCATCGTTTTCTTCATAAAACTCCCAGAACTCGTCTGATTTATCATAAGAAAGGTTATAGTATGATATACGTTCGAGTAATTCATGACTTCCTGCAAAAACACTGCTATCGTTTCCTTCGTAAAAAACCTCACTTGCTTCTCTATTCATAGAAAACATCATGATAGAAAGGTCAAACGATCCGATAAAAATCATAAAATCTACTAACTCTATTTTACTGTAATAATTAAAATTAAGAATTTCCCTTATATTATGAATCAACCTTTCTGAATTTTTTTCAAGATTTTCTTTTACCGAGCTAATGTATGTATCTTTTGTAAACAATTCATTCACCTCATGCTTCATTTAAATTTAAATTTAAATTTAAATTTAAATTAAAACTCTTTACACATAATATAATTGAGCGTCTTCTTTTCTTCATCAATTTCATATTTTAAAAGAAAACTCTAAGCTATCTTTATATTACTTCACCCTATTCAAATCGCAACATCCTGATAGCCCACTTCGGTTACCTTTTCATTTATAAGAAGAAGACCTAAACCATTTTCCATATCCCATGTACAGTCGAAGGTGAGTCCGATCCCTCGACCTTCAAAAATACCCGCATACGGAACAACAATTCCAACTAAACTTATCCTATTAAGAAGTTGATCAGTTGTTTCAATTAAAGGATAATGTTCATTAAATTCAATATCATAACCAAGCTCATACCTTTTTTGTTTATAATAGTCTAAAATCGGTTGCAAAATACTTTGTTGCACTTGCTCCCAATTTTCCATCAATGAATCATATGATTCATATTGTTCTTTATCAAATCCACTTTCCTCTTCGCCATCTACCATTAACGCTATCTTAGCTTCCTTTCCACAAAACGTTATAGTAGTGTACCTTACCCATCCGTAATTATATTCAAGTTCACCAAAAACGGCATCGTTTATTATCATTTTAAGATCTCCTTTTTCTAATTCTTCAAGCTCCATCCAAAACTAGCATGCAAGTTAATCTACTTAAGTAAAATTATCTTGTCTAACTGCAGCCCGTCTTCCTTTATTTTTCGTATCGAATTGAATATAGTTTGATACACACCCATAGAAAAGTACCGCTCAATCAGGTGACACTCCTTAATTAGTTCACCATCAAGAAGCAAAGATCCTAACACCATTTGTTCCGCCTCGATATGTTGAATACTCACGGCTGCCACCCTTGTTCCTGCAAGAACTTCTGTAATTCTTCCTCAGACGGAACATTCTTCTTCCACTCTTCACACTCCTCCAAAAACTTCTCCGTCTCATAAAGAATAGACGGCTCCTTCTTTCGAAACTTCGCTGCTGCTTCCTCTATTTCACTGAGCTTCGTATATCCTTTCCCATGCCAATCTCGTAAAATCCCCTTCACATAAGCAAGCGTCCGCTTATTATTTTCATAGGCAATCTGAAGTGCCTTTAGTACAAGCTCCTCCGACAAATCCGTAACCCATTCACTTAATTCCTTCGCTGCATATGATGACAAACTACCGAAGTTTTGTTCATAAAATGTGAATACACTGCTACCTGGATTCGCTTTTTCTTCTACTTCTTCTACTTTCTCATCCTGTGCACAACCTTGAAAAACTTCTTGCGGAATCACATCAGATACTTCAACTGGCATTCCGAAATGTTCTAACAATAACGGAATATTCAACTCTTCCTCGAGGCATCTTTGAAGAAACATATGTACAAACTCTTTATTTTTCACAGTCTTTAACTCACGTAACACACACTTTTCTATGTTCGTATTTGTAACAGGGTTATAACGTAACCAATTTAGAACATATAACTCCTTCGTTTTCGCGTCATATAATATCTTTCCATACGCAACAAACCTTTGCAACAACTTCTCAACAGTTTCACGGTTATACCCCGTTTCCATCTCTACCAAACGTAGTGGCAGTGAGTAAATCCCGCATTGTGTCGTCTTCGAACATGTCAGCAAATACATATAAAAATAGCGCTCCTCTGGCGTTAAATCAAGTACAAACTCATCTTGCCAAAAATTCACCTGTACACTCCGGTATACTCCCATGTTTCTTCCTCCCGCCTTTTTAGTGGTAAATATAGAATTGGTTACTCCTTCTATATATAGGATTGCAGGCAGGAATTTGGTGGATTTATTTTATAATTTTTACTAGTACTAGAATGTTACTTTTTTATTTTTTCATAGTAGTTCTTGTAGTTGTTTTTTCTTTTGTTTATTTAATGATTTATTACTTGGTAGGGGTTTATAAGGGGGTTGGAAGGGGCTTATAAGGGGCTTGTTTGTCATCTACTAAAGAACTTATAAAATAGAGCTACATGAAAAAACTAGTTTTGTTTTATAAGTTCATTAATGGTCACTTCTTTATCGGCGACTACATCATAAAATCCAATATGAACTCCTTCTTCATATAGCCAGCATAGATCCGTTCCAAAAGGAGCTTCAAAAATCTCAAACATTACAGGGACGATTTTAAAAATAGATTCCGCGTTTAAGATGATAAAATTTTCTGCATGATTCACATAGTCATCAGTATCATCTATAGCATACAAATTCCAGCCATTTAATTGCGGGATAGAACTTTCTTGTCTAAATGAATATCTAACTGGTTTTCCAGCCAGAATATTTTTTGAAACGACAAAACCACCATACTCACTATTATTTATTTTCATTTTCAAACTCCTTAATACTGGAATTAACAGCATGCTTTATTAAAATTTCATAAACTAGTTTTATCTTATCAGTAGGCAATTTATTGTTTGTTACTATCCAGTTGCTTTTGTAGTTAATCTATCCTCGCCAAGATTAGCTAACGGCTCAAATCATAGAAATGGACGAGCAGCTCCAGGTAACCCTGCTTTCATTAGAAAATCATTGGTTTCTTAAAATAAAGATTATGAGTTTCTTTTTTATTGCATCATGGTTAACTAGACCTGCCGTTATCCTAATTATTCCGTCTTCTAAATAAAAAGAGTGTAACAAAAATTATTGATAATTTTCGATAGCTGAAATAAGGGAACCTGTTCCTTCTTCCGCATAATGAATGAAGTCCAAACATTTTTCACTCCAGCCACCGATTAAATTTGTTTTCTCTCCTACGAATTGTTGATTACCGTAACTATTTAAATTGAAAGAGTGAACCCAAACATCAGGATTCATTTCACGACGATATGTTTCAAGAAGAATTTGTGAAGAATTGTCTCCATACCTATCTCCGTACACTTGCTCATCAGAGAAGACAAGAATGCGGTCAACTTTGATTTTGTGATCTAATAAATATTTGATAGAAAGATGTAAGTTTGTTCCATATCCATGTTTATTAACTTCTGATAAAAATGTGTTCATGTTCTCTAAAATACCAGAACGGGTAGAAACATTTATCGCTTTGAAATCAGTTGCGAATACAGATGTAATAGAATTATCACAGAAGGAGTGTGCCATTGCCATCATTAGTGTAGCAATATCTGCACATTTAACACTCCCATCTTTTGAAACAGGATAACATGTCATAGATCCTGAGATATCTGCTGTCATAAATGTTGTTCCTGATAATCTCGGCATGTTTGTAACAGATGCTTCAATTGCGTCATTCAATATATCTAATAATTCGCTTCCTGCTTGTGGTAATTTTTCTTGCACAACACGATATGCTGAAAAAAAGCGAAATGGTAATTGTTTTGATTTTTTTACTCGCTCAGGATCGCGAAGAATGTTATATACTGTATCAATATTTGAGGCACCTGAATTTACGATATTGCGAAGGTTACGAAGTAAGGCCATATAACCCACTTTTCCGCTATCAATTAATTCTTCCCACACTTCTTTTTTGTTTCCTTTTTGAGAAAGCTGTGTTTCCCATGTATATGGTACTTGCAGTGTGTTTTCTAACAAACGTTTATAAAGTTCGTAACGTTCTGTTCCTTTTTTGGCAGATGGGCTTACTAAACGGAATACATCTTTCAATGTAACGTCTTTTCCTGTGCGATTGTATTTTGCTAATTGATATTCATCAAATGTAGAAAAGGCATCTGCTAACCCCTTTTTCAAAGAGTTTGGAATTGGATTTTTCCGACCATATACCCCTAATTGATATGCCATTATTTCTGTTACATCATCCGGACGCTGCGCAATACGAGAAACTGTTTGACGAGCATATTTACGACCTTCAGGGTGGTTTGCAAGTTCCACTGCTAATACATGTGTAACAGAACGCATGTAGAACACTTCACGTGCATAGACTGCTAAACTTGCAACAAATTTAGGGTCTCTGTCCATGATTTGTTTTGCAGTAGTAACTAATTCTTCGCTGTTATTACCATAAAATTTTGGCTCATTAAAGAAAGATGTTAATACCATCGTAACTAATTTATCTTTATCATACATTTTATAAGCTTTTCCGCCCTCTTTTGTATATGTTTGACGGCTTCCTTGAGAAGAATGATTAAACTTTGACATTATGATCTACCCCCAGAGATTTTTTGACACTGCTGGTTGAAATACAAATAAAAAAGGCAACGTATATACGTTGCCTTTTTTCACTCATTCCTAACACTTAAGAAATATTCAAAACAGGAATCGAATCCCACAAACACAATCCCTATATGACGAAGTAACTCCTACCTTAGTGTTATGAATCAAAGAAAAGTACGAATTCGGTGCGGACCTTTCCGCATCGATTAGGATCGAATCTATAGCACTTAATATTAGCAAACGAAGCATGGGCTATCTACACTGTTCCTGTTATATATAATGTTTAAAGATTTGGGAGATAAGCGAAAAGGCTCATTACGTTGCTCTACCACTGAGCTACCTTCCAAAATGGGAAGGATGGGATTCGAACCCATGACACACGGCACCCAAAGCGAAGAAATCCTTCTCTACACTGCCCAAATCTATTAAATATGAATTATAAAAAAGGGAGATAGGCGGAAAGACTCAATATGTTGCTCTACCAAACTGAGCTACTCCCCTAATGTTAATAAAACATCAGGGAAGGCAAGGATTCGAACCTGCGACCTACCGCGTGAAAGGCGAAGAAATTCTTTCCTACACTGCCCTTTTCTTTTTATCACTCATCGTTCTTACTATTATTATACTTGCAAATTAATATTTTGGCAATTATTAGTACTTTCGGAAAATCAGTACAATTTCTCCCCACTGCGAGCGTTTTCGTTTCTTCTTCAGCATACTTCTAGCGAAAACCTTTTTATTTAAATTCAATATTCATCTACTAACCCAGCTATTTATAAATGCAGCATTTCAGCCTTTATAACTTGAATATATTCCTGCAACTTACAAAATGCTTCTGTCAGTTTGTTTGTTTCTTCTTTATGAAGAAAGCGGGCCTTGTTTCGCTCTTCCTCTATGATAAGCACCTGCGTGGCAGCATAAGAAAGACCATACTTTTCGCATTCTCGTTTTATATCCTGAAAAAAGGAAAGAGGGACAGTCCCTGCTCCTGAGACAAGCATCTCATCTAGAACTTCTTCCAATTCATCAATTAGGCGCATTAACTCGATCATAGAACGTTCCCCCTTCACTCAGTGTAGTATTTATAATCTCTCCTGCTTCTGTATATAAAATGATAGGTGTAACAACGAGCTTTGTTCCTTCCTGATAAGGATGAACTAGCATTCTCTTTATATGCAACGAGTCCATATATATTTTTACAAGTCGAATCATTCGCTCATTTTCTGGTCGTTTCATCATTTGCATTTGCAATGTTTTCCCATTCTTATCGATAAGAGGTATGATCCATTTTTGTTCTTGCTTCTGAAACTTCCATTCTCCTATTTCAGCAACTTCGATACAAAAGATTCCTTGTTTATTTGCCTCTAACCTTTGCTCTTTTACTTTTTTTAATAGTTCTTCCCATGAGGTTAAAAAGAGAGATTGCCACTCTGCCACATTTGTTTTTCCTTCCACTTCTCCTACTGTCTGTGAGCTAGATGACAATTGAAAATCGACGTTAAGTTTTGCCTGCTTCAATCGGACAGATGAACGAGATAGTTCGTATCCTTTCCCTGCAATTCCCCATGGAACTTGCCTTTCATGGAGTTCTTCAGGAGTTGTGCTGCTCCCTTCATAAAACATGGGGCGCGACTGTGTGTATGTAATCCACTTTTCCTGTTCTCGATTATAGAAATAATACGTCACACCAACATAACCAGACTTCGTTTGCCAGCCAGATGCACCAAAAGCATGCAAAATAAGTGGTGGAACTTCGTAATATTCCGAACGAAACGGACTCTCTTGCAGATGGTGGCGTTCCAACAACAAAATGTGTTCATAAATCGCGGACACCGTTTGCCGATAAGATGCCATTTGAAAAGATGCATGCTTCATCCGATATAGCCCAATATCCGCCCCGAGCTTACGAAATAAATTCTCTAACTTTGCGAGTTTCAAAGAACGTGCTTTTACAGAAAGTTGTTCTATTTCATAGATTGTATTTTCGGTAAGGCGTGTTAATCCAAAGTGAACAATTTGCTCGATCATTTCTTTGAAAATAGATAGCTTATCCGGCGCAATGATAAGAGGATGCATCTGTTTCGTTTCGTGCGAGATTCCCTTCTCTTTTTGATACCAATATACCGCTTCCGCCTTATGCCGGCATATCCCCTCTGCTTTGCACGTACAGATCGCAGCCGCTACCGATTCAGCTGTTAGAAAGCGAACTGTTATATTCTCTTCTCGGAAAGTGGCAATTAAAGCCCCCTCTTCTTCTAAAACAAACTTTTGCTGAAATGTTTCGCGAAACATCATTTCAGCCCACATTTTTTCGGAGACAATATTGCGAACGTTCACATTCAAAAGAGCAGAGAAATCAACTTTTATGTTCTCTTCACCTTCGTACATCTTCTTTGCTTCTAATAGAGCCATAATGACATGTTTACAAATCGAACGGGCTTCACAACTACAAGAGTAACTGCGTATATCACCCGTAAACGTTACAGTAATTCCGTCATCAAGATGTATTTGCGCTGCACCCTCTTCTACGTCCATTTTGACATTTGATACAACGGCCAAATCCTTCATTGCTCTCTTATATGTTCCTTTGTTAGACATGGCAATTAAGTATGTTTCATCAATAGAGGAAAGAACATTTAAGAAATGATTGTTGCGATCCATTGTGCCAACCTCCCTGGTGTTAACGCCGCTACATGAGCACCGAGCGCCGCCATTTTTTTAGCTGCCTGTTTATCATAAAAAGGCTGTGCAGTCGGATCCAGAGATGTTAGCACGATCAGCTTTGCTCCTGATTCTACAATCTTCATCGCTTCTCGGTACATTTCATTGTAACTGCCACCTTCATATAAGTCTGTTACAAGCACGACAATTGTTTTATGAGGCATCTCGATTTTATTCGTTGCGTAGCGCAGCGCCTGAGCAATATATGTTCCTCCCCCAAGCTGTACGCTCATAAGCGTTTCCACCGGGTCGTCAATACGATCCGTTAAATCAACAACAGCTGTATCAAAGATGAACAGATCTGTCTTAATCGTCGGTAAGCTTGCAAAAATACCCGCCATAACTGCGCTATGAATAACAGAATCAATCATACTTCCGCTCTCGTCTACTGCGAGGATCACACGCCATGGGCTAACGTGCTTCGTGGCAGCATAAAAGTACGGTTTTTCAATATGAATGGCGTTTGTTTCCTTGTCAAAATGCTTTAAGTTCTTTCGAATCGTTTTCTTAAAATCAAAGTTGCGCATCGTGCGAACGCGACTAGAACGATTTCGATCTGGTCTACCGCTTAATGCGTGCTTCACTTCTTGCTCTAAATTACGCCGCAACTCCTCAGCGACTTTCGCTACAATACGTTTAGCTGTGTCTAATACATCCGGTTTTACATAATCTTTAAATTGTAAAATGCATTTTAATAAATTCATATTCGGCTCCATTTTTTCAAGCGTTTGCTTATCTTGCAATAGAGCCGTTAATTCATACTTTTCTAGCGCATGATTTTCCATAATCTCAATGGTTTCTTTCGGAAATAACTCCCGCACTTTCGAAATCCAAGTCGGCACTGTTAGCTGAGAGGGATCCAACGACCCGCCGCGTTCTTCTCCGCGTTCTCTCTCGTACAAAAACTCCAGTACCTCATCCATTGCTCTGTATGCAGGGTCTTCTTCCTGAAATGTGATTTGGTCATCTGCATGTTTCCCAAGAACAAGACGCCAGCGATTTAAAGAAATGTTATTCTCCATCTTCTAGCCCCCGTCTCATTAAAATTTCCCGTGCCTTGCGATCTAACTGTATTGCATACGTCAGCACTTCTTCGGAAATTGCTTCTTCTTTTATCACTTCTTCTGTGGCTCCATATAACCGCGCAATCTGTTTAGCAATCGTATCCACCTCAAGCGGCGTGAATTGACTGAACAAGAGGCGCAAATGCGGCAATACTTGTAAAAATGTCTCTTCATCAAGTTCTTCTAGAACATGAGACATTCCGTCAAGCAGCGATTCGTTATATAAGAAGATATCTTTTGCGCCAGCAAACAAACCATTCAAAAATATCGGAGCTTGCTTTTGCATATCGCCACTTCCATAAAAATATCCTTCTGCCACTTGCATTACCTCATCGATTTTCCGCTTCCCTAAAGAAGTTAACAGCCCAAATACTGCCCCTTCTACTTGGCTTTCTCGTTTTTCCCTTTGCAAATAAAGCTCCAGTGCTTCAATAAATTGCTGGTCTGCAGGCTGCATTGTATACAAATCAATAAGTTTTTCCGCAGTAATTGCTGGTTCGCCCCCATCTAAAACAGAAAATAACGAAAGTGCTTTATGTCTAGCATGATCCGCTTGCTGATTTTCTTTTTCTATTTGTGATAAATAGTAAGCACAATCTGCCATAGAAGCAAAATCTCCATCCGCCTGTATTGCTTCATCTATAAACTGATTGTACATAGCGAAATCGGAAAACAAACCACTTAAGTAGGCTTCTAGCAATAAAAGAGCCACCTCTCCCGCACGCACTTTCGCCTTATACAGCTTTGCTCTTAGCATTTCCTGCGCGGCTTCTCTCACCGTTCCGCCATACACAGATAAATCAATAAGAGCACTTTCCACCTGCGCTGAGAAACGATATTTCCAAGTTTCTCGTATAAGATTAATATTCTGCTTTCTAGCTAGGTTCGGACCGCGCAGCTTCTCGCAAAACGGAACTCCTAAAAAAGCGAGGCAATGAAAGAACTGACTTAAACGCAAGTGCCTTTCTTTCTTGTATATGTCAAGAATCGTCTCCTGTGGTACAGTAGAACGTGCCGGAAGACGAAACGAACGAACAGAAGCACGAAAATCATGCACGAGCGGCGGCACATCCGCTTCTTTTGACAATTTTCCGCGCTTCGTCCCTTGCAAACTCTTCTGAAGCAGCGTTAAAGGTTTATCTGCCGAGAATATCTCACCTTTCACAAATGCACTACGCACTGCATCCATCAGTTCATACAATCCAGGTTGCATCTTTCCCCGAAGCAGTGCAAGTTCACGTATCATTCGCGCAGCTTCAATCTTATCTGCCATTGATATTCCTTCTGCCTTTAGCTGTCTAGCAATTCGTATCATAAATTGCTCAGCTACCGCTTCATCCCTGTTCTCCCAAATATGTTGGTAAAAAGCAGGTGCAGGCATACCGCTCTCATAGCCACGCATCTGATCGCTTTCCAAAAAGGAATACGGCATAAGATAGTTTTTGGCATACGCTTTAGATAATGGGCTTTTGGACAGCTTTTTCTTTTTCTTTTTCCCTTCCAATTCAAGAAGCCCTTTCACATGAAAGCCTCCGGTAATAACGAGCACCTTGTCATACACTTTACGCGCTTTTTCAATTTCCTTTGCCATGTGTATCTCCCTGGCTTCGCATCCGTCTTCTGTCAACATCTCCTGCGTATAGTCCGCGCGCGTATAATAACAATAATCGAAGAGCTGACGGACAAACTCCTCGCTTGTCATATGAAAGCCTTGCAACTCAAAGTATTTCTCCCAAAATTCATGAAAGCTTCGGCACCCCGTTTTTTCCGAAAGCATACGGACATATTGACTGTGCCGGAAATATTGCTCGTCATACTTCCCATTCTCTTCCTCATTTTTCGTTGCAAACAAATATTCTTTATAAGGAAGATCAATAAATGAAACTGGAATATTGCGCGCAGCTCCTTCCCGCAGCGCGACAAGTTCCGGTGAATAGTCGAGAAAGGGATAGTACGCACGGTACTTTCCACTTTCTCCTCTTTCAAGCACATCCGTTTTATCATCATAACTGCAATATATACAAATTGGAGCCTCACTTTCTGCACTCACAATATGCGGAATAAGAGGGTTGCAATCTATCGGTCCTTCTATAAGAATCGCATCCGGTTTATAGAATTTAACGATCTTTTGTACATGAAAAGAGCACGCAGGACTATGATGGCGAATCGGCACATATACGACATTGTGATCTAAATTGTAAGCTCTTTGAAACAATGCATTTACTTCAGCTGATTGCGAGCTTCGAAAAACGACTTCCATACCTCTCCTCCTACTTGACCTCGCGCCCTAACGATGCTTGTAAAGTAACTGCGCAGCTTTTCTAAATCATCCTTGTTTTCTTTCGCAATTGTGCCCGATAAATACCGAACAAGCGCATCCATCTTCACTTGTCCGCTTCCATAATAATACGCATCCATTGCGCTTTGATAATATACCGATACTGCTTCTGCAGTACTCATAACAGAAGATGGCTGATCGATTCGTTTTCCTTCAGCAGTTACACCTTCCCGTAGTTCATGAAAAACAGTCGCTAACAGCTGAACAACCGTCTCATCCACTTTGGGTGTGATGCCTGATGCTCCTAATAAGCGCGTTACTTGTGACTCTATTATTTTTGCTTCAAGCTTTACATCCTTAATCGGATGCACCGTTTCAAAATTAAAACGACGCTTCAATGCACTACTCATCTCATTCACACCGCGATCTCGTGTGTTAGCCGTCGCAATAATATTAAATCCAGGCTTAGCTGTAAGAATTCCTTGCTCCCCAAACTCCGGAATATTTAGTACTTTATCGCTCAGAACGCTGATCAATGAATCTTGCACTTCCTGCGGACAGCGAGTCAATTCTTCAAATCTAGTTAATATCCCTTGTTCCATCCCAACAAAGAGAGGTCCTGGCACAAGCGCCCCCCTTACAGGCCCTTTCGCAAGAAGAAGTGCATAGTTCCACGAATACTTAATCGTATCTTCCATCGTAGCAGCTGTTCCTTGCACAGTGTTACGGCTATTTCTGCATATTGCGGCAGAAAGCAGCTCGCTTAGCATCGTCTTTGCTGTTCCTGGCTCTCCGATTAACATAAGTCCTCGGTTTCCTGCTAATGTGACAATTGCTCGTTCCACAAGCGCATCAT
This sequence comes from Bacillus pseudomycoides DSM 12442, assembly GCF_000161455.1. Taxonomy (GTDB): domain Bacteria; phylum Bacillota; class Bacilli; order Bacillales; family Bacillaceae_G; genus Bacillus_A; species Bacillus_A pseudomycoides. The sequence continues at coordinate 2,703,154 of NZ_CM000745.1, read as the reverse complement.
TACCATAAAACTTACGACTAATTTCCACTTCTTTTCCTTCTAAAAGAAGCGGTTCTTCTTGTCCAATAATAAACGTCCGAACGGCACGCGGTGACAATCGCCAGTTAGGTGGTTTCGGAAACGAATCATTCGCTTCTAACGCATTCAATTCTATTTCATATAATTCTTCCATTAATGGTTTAATAGACTGCATATGTCAGTTCCTTTCTTATCGCTTGCTGCGCCAGTTTTCATCACGGCCAAGATTCGATTCTGTTGCCCGTTTTATATCATATAAAATTTCACTGAAAAAGCGTTCCGATACTTGCTTCGGTAAAACGCGTCTCTCATGATCAATTTCGTCGTAGTCATATGAACCGCGGCTCACCGTGCCTGCTTTGTAAAATTGAATTTCAAAAACGCACACATCCTCCTCACCTTCATATCCAACCGGTGCCCCTTCAAACGCAAGCTCCGCCCCTAGTCCGGCGCGAGTATCTTCTTTATAGAATGTATAATATACACCGGCATCTTGAACCGATCCACGACTCCAGCCGTACTTCGTCATCTTACCAAACAGCGAACGGCCATTGATCTGGATACCAGCAAACCTTTCCACAGTGACTTCCTCATTCTCCTCAACCTGAAATACTTCGCGGTCAATTTGCGGAAATGGCTGAGTAACCTCATAATCTTCTAGCTGTTCCTTCCATAATTCCCTTTCGTCCTCGGACAATTCTAACGGATGAATTAGACCGATAACAGTGTCTGGCGTAAGTTCATGCTCTTCTTCTTCAATCGTATTAAACGTGCCATCCTCCATATAGCGGAACATCGCAAGCAACTTTCCTTCCTTATACTCACCCCAAATAAGGGAGATAGCAAACTGCTGCAGAATTGGATTTTCTACAAACAGAGACTTCCATGTATTTTGTGACCAATAGCGATTCAGAGAAAGTGCTGTTTCAAGACGCTGCGTTTGCATCGTAATCATAGTTCGGAGCTGCTTCTTTATAGAGGATAACTCCGCCTTAGCCTCCTCAGCTTTTTCCGCATCATCTTTTGCATTTGGTTTCGGAAGCGACTTTATTCGTTTTCCTTCTCCCGTTTTTAGCTCAATTTTCAAGTTTGGAGTTAAATAGGCAGTAAATGTTCTGCTGCCGTAATCAATTGTCTTTTCACCGCGCTTATTAAACCCAAGGTCTGGGACAAGCTGATCTTCTAGCTCTTCTTCTGTAATACCACGCGTTTTAGCAGCGAGACTCAGCGCTTCTTTCGCAGCATTACGCACTTGCTTATGTTTATACTTAAATGCCATCGCATGGATAGACATTAGCCCAATATGTGATTGGGACAACGCTAGCGCCTGAACAGCTGCAGCAGCAATCGCTCCGCGCATACCAAGCGCCCACTCATCAATCTGCTTTTTGAGTTGCATCGCCATTTCATCATCACTGTAAATACCGTACAACGAAAGAATACCGCGTTTCTTCGATTCCGCGCCTTGAGAAACCCAAAGCTGATAGATCGCTTGTATATTTTCCTTCAAATCTTGTTCGTTAAGAGCAGCGCTTATTGCTTCTGCTACTTCCTTCTTCTCAATAACAGAATCTGATACGTACTGCTGAAAATATGCAAGAGGAATCATTGCATCTGCAATGGTATCGGAATCGCGGAGACGAATTTGCGGTTCAAATCCGATCCACTGCACAAGTGCATTCCTTTTTTGCGGCGTTAAAATACGCGTGCAAAGAGCTTCTATACTTCCTGATGCTCCTTCTAATTCCCCGTCACCAAGCAATGGGGCAAACTTCTCCGTCAAAGAAGCGTTTTTCTTTTCTTGTAAAGCTTCCTGTACAAGCTTTGTATATTTGTCAGTTTTATAATATAAAAGTGTTTGCATTGCATTTTCGCGAACAACTTTCTTTTTATGATTTAATTCCTTTGCTACATCTTCTGCAGCTTCCGTATCTTTTGTAAGAAGTTCAACTGCAGCGGTACGTACCTTTTTAGAGGAATCCCCAAGACTTTGAATGAGAAGATCACGCGTCTGAACTGCGTTATCCTTTGCCAACTCATCCAAAATAAAAATCCGTTCATCTGCAGAATACTCAGGAAATTCACCTTTCACATACGCTCGTTCTTTTACAAACAAACGAACGAGTGCCTCCGTCGCCTTATCTCGCTTCTCACTATGCCCGGAAGCTTGTTCAATGGAATAAGAAACGAGCTTCTCCATCGATAAACCGTAGGTAAGCAGATCTTCCAGCACCTGTTCTGGCGAGTTCTCCATAGCAGCATACCGCTGCAGAAGTTCATATAAACTATAGTTATACCCTTTCCCAAGTTGAAGCGTAAGAGTGGCTTCCCTCTTTGCTGCTTCCTCTATATCCCAAAGTAATGCAATTTCTAAAACAGGCATTCTCCAGTAATTATTTCTAAACTTCGAGCTTTCGAACCATTGCTTCATATCCTCAAATGATAAAGTGCCTAATAGATAGTCACGATATGTACCACGTATGTCAGATGATTTCGTTTGAAGGACAACCGTTAAAAACTCTTCACGTACTTTGTTTCTATGTAGCTCGTACCCTTTTTCCGCTAAAAGCATTGATACGAAAAGGTAATGACTTTGACTTAAATATTGCAGTGTACGCTGCACAAATTCCGGTTGTTCTTCCACCATTCGAAGCAACAATTGATATTCATATACGCGATCAAAATCAACAACACCTAAATGATGCTGCGTAAGGCGATATGCAAAAAATCTTTCCTCTGAAATACCGAATTGTTCACACAAATCTCGAGTTGTTTCATACAATTGTGCATAAAAACTTTTTGTTTTTTTGTAATTTCCAGACTGTTCAAGAGTATGGCTGACATGTGAAATTGCATAATTCATAAAATTTTTTACAGAGCATTTCACTAACAATTCCATATATCTTCTTGCAACATCCGAATGCGGATACATACGAAAAATTTGCTGCCAAGTAAAGTCAGGTAAAGATGACCCAGCAAATACTTTACTAACAGCTTCACCTCGAACGTACCTTTGAGCTGCTTCAATCTTCTCTTCCGCTCCACTTAACCTCAATATATACTCCGCATGCTCTTCCAATTCTTCTTCCAGTAAAGAACGATAGGGAAGAAATCTCTCATAATCTGCATCTAACATAACTAGAAGCAAAAGTAATTTTTGCTGACCTGTTATAACTTGCAACTGTTCTTCTATATACTTCGGATTCTCCCTTATTAATTGTCTAAGAAAAACATCCGCTTCATTTACAGAACGCGAAAGATTCGTTAAATACTTACAAGCAAATACTACAAGTCTATCGAATGAAAGACCGCTTTTTTCGAAATAAACCTTTATATCTGGAAAACTCATATATGAAAAACGCACGAGAAGAACATTCAACAATTGATCCTCAAGTAAATGATAGAATAACCGAAAAAACACTGGATCTTTCTTATATGTTTTCCTAAAGTCATTCATGAACTGCCAAGCAAAATCACTACGCTTATTTTCGCGAATGGTCGTTTGTTCTATATGCTTTAAAACTTCTTCATCTCTCGTCTGCAAGTAACGCAATGCTAATTCTTCTTGTGCTCCTGTCATATTAAGGTGTTGAAACAACTGATATGTACTGACTGCCATCCTCTCTGCCTCCCTAGTTCTTTTATAAATTCATCGTTATATCATATACATATGATATAACCTATTCTCTCGCATATCTGAAATTCCAGATATAAAAACACGGAATATATTTACATTATTAGTATATCATATCAACCCGAATACGAACATACGTTTCTTTAAAACGATCATTAAAAATTTGATATAAAGATAAACAAAGTAAGTGATGAGCGTTTTCATGGTATGATGTATAGGTACTAATTTTTTAAATTATAAGTTTTTATGAAAAAACGTATGGAGGCATTGATTGGCAAATATCAACTAACATATGAAAGAAGAGCTATTGGCGATGTTTGTAAATGTATAAAAGTTGTGCCAAGACATGAGGAAGCATTACCGATAGGTTGTTCGAAAATGGGGAGAGCTCTTAATTTACCCGTATTATTTATGTATCCTACATATAAAGAGCATCCCCTTCATTTTATCACTCAATTAAATTTAGAAGAATTGCACAACGAACAAACACGCAAAATGGTTTACCGGAAAGTAGAATGTTATATTTTTGGATTTCAAATGAAGATTTAAAACATCGCCGCTTTGAGAATGTGTGTTGTATGTTGCAGTCCTGTTGGGCGAAATAGATTATATATAAATTGAAAAGGCACATAAACTTTTCAATTTATATAGGATAGGCATTTTGCTTTTGGTTCTGCATAGCGATGACGAATATGTTGGAAAATCAAGATGGATTTATATGAGTGGGGGAATCGTATGAGAAAATATGATATTTATGAGTCAAAGAGAAAAGTAGTCGGATTATTTTTTTTGACTTCGGTAGTTGAAGTGATGTTTCTCTTTATTGTTATGTATGCATTTTCGTCTGAGGAGCCTAATTTCATAGTTGGATTTTTATTTGGAGCTCTTGCATTCGTTGTACTAATTGCTCTTTGGAAAGTTATCCAAAAAATGCTTACGAAAAAACCAGCCATCATTTTAGAACAAGAATACATTACAATTATTAACAATCCAAAATATCCTGTGAAAATTGCTTTGGAGGATGTATTAGGCGTTTTACCTTATGCAATCCAAGGGCAAAAGTATTTAGGATTTGTGATGGAAGATGATGTTGAAGATCGATATATTGCCTCTATACCTTCAAAAGGACAACGACTGTATCGAGTTAATAAGCGCGCTGGATTTATACCATTTAATATTCATATGAATTTATTGAAAATCGACGGAGAAACATTACTTGAGAAGTTAGATGAGTATGATATAAGCTTTTTAATTCCTGAAGATGAAGCGAAATAATATAACAAAAGAATTAATTTAGATATATGAAAAAAAAGAACATCTTGATAAAAAAGATGTTCTTTTTTATTTTTAATTTTAGAACCATTAGCTTTATAACCCGTTTATATGTTTACAATAACAGTTATTAAAATCACTCCATAGCATTTAACCTTCTCAAATTAAACCTCGTCAGCCTGTATCTGTTTAAGTACGTCTGGCTTTACCTCTTCTAAGGATATTCCTTTATCAGTTTTTCTTACCCTCTCCGCAAGCGAAGCCTCTCCACCTTAATCTCATCATTGATTTTCTTACTGCTGTCTACATGATACTTATTGACTCATTCGGTAACCTTTCCTGGTCCACCGCCTTGCTTTCCTGCCAATGTACCGTTTCCAACTCAACTGGTATAGCCTTTGAAGGAAGCTAATTCTGCTTCATTTGGAAACTTACTAATTTTACCTAATTAAACGACCGAAAAATAGAAAAATATATCATCATGCTTTATATTGGAGAATCAAGCTATTTAGCTTTAAAATGCACCATATCATACGGATAATAAGGAACATTTTTTAATATACTATCATCCAATTCTAAAATTTTTACAATTGCTCCACTTTCAAAAATCCAATAGCCAAAATATAGTTTTTCATGATGTTTATGACAATCATACCACCCCATGTCTTTATGCCCAGCATACCATTCTTCTATCAAGTATTTCTCCATGAGTTTACTAGCTTTTGTATCATCTTTGCACATAATGACATTAACAAGACTTTTAAATGGTTTTTCAAATAACCAAATACTGTTTTGAGAGTTCCCTTCTTCTCTACTAAATTTACAAGAATATTAAATGTATTCTTATCAATTTCTAACATAATACCTATAGAAAGGTATTCGTAACATTCCCAGATCATACTCCTCCACCTTCATCCGGGCATGATCAACATATGCATTAACACTAGCAACCAAAATTAATAAAGCAGCTATCCATAAGATAACTGCTTTATATTATTATGAACTACATGAATTTTATATTATTCTGGCTTATTTGGAATGTTAGAGTTTGGAACATAATCAGATTTGTAATCTGTATATTTCACTTCTGTTACCATCCCTGCTGAAGCATGGTGTAAATCATGACAGTGGAACATCCATTCCCCCGGATTATCTGCTACAAAGGCTACTTCATATTCTTCTCCAGGTTTCAAGTTCAAAGTATCTTTAACAATTGGAGAACCTTCTATCCTTTTTCCATCTTTACTTAATACTTGGAAGAAATGACCGTGTAAATGCATCGGGTGATCATCTGTTTTAGAGCGATTTACTAATTTTACTTTTACTAAGTCACCCTTTTTCACTGGAATTGGGTCGATATCCGGAAATACTTTACCGTTAATTGTATATACCATTTCATTTCCATTCATTTGAGTATTCAAGTCCATATTATATGTGACAGTAAACTGCTGGTCTAACGTGAAATCACCTAATTTTTTAGCACCATATTTCGTCATATCTAATTTTGGTAGTTTTTCTTTTTCATTTGCCTTGTCTTTCATCTCTTTGCTGCCATCATATTCAATAACAGCTTTCATTCCTTTTGCACCTTTATCTTCTGAATGGTCCTCAACATACCATTTCCCAGGGTTGTTAGCAGTAAATTCAACATCATAACGTTCACCTGGTGCAATTGAAATTACTTTGTCCCTAATAACTTTTGGATCATTAATTGGTTGGCCATCTGTCGCAATTACTTTAATATCATGACCATGAACATGGATATCATGTGATAGGTAACCAGCATTAACTAGTCGAAGTCGAACTTTGTCTCCCTTGTTCACTTTTAATGGCTCCACTAAATCCCCGCTTTTACCATTGATTGTGAATAAGTCATACATGCTCATATCATGACCTTTCATCCTCATATTCCCATGATCCATTCCTTTCATATCATCATTCTTTTTCGTATTTTTATTATCCATACTAGATTTATTACCGTCTGCTTTTTCTGTTTTCCCTTTTGTCATTTCTTTTAACTGCTTATCGATTTCTTTTTTATCTGTTACCCATTCATCTAACATTAATGTGTAATCTTTATCATACTTTTCATTTGTATCTTCTACAACGAGAGCACCATACAAGCCTCTATCTAGTTGATTTACAGAATCTTGATGCGAATGATACCAATACGTTCCTGGTACGTTCACTTTAAATTCATAGGTGAAACTTTTTCCAGATTCAACCGCATCTTGTGTCACACCTGGAATTCCATCCATGTTATTTGGGACAGGATACCCATGCCAATGAATAGATACTGGTGCAGATAATTCATTTTTTAATGTCACTTTAACCTTTTCACCTTTTTTCACCCTAATCTCTGGTCCAGGAGATGAACCATTAAATGTCCAGACTGGAACAATAACACCGTTACTTAGCTTTTGTTTTTCTTCTTTCGCTATTAAAGTAACTTCTGATCCTTTTACAACTTTCAATGGTTTTGTAGCCGTTTCAGTCTGTGCTGTTTTTTTATCATTCATATTTTTATAATCATTTGTTGTATTTGTGATCGCAGAACATGCAGCAATTAAAGATATTACGGAGACTGTAACTGCTGTTAATACAAATCTCTTCATGGAAAATCCCTCCTTTTGCTTTTTCAAGATTATTATATAAGACGATTTTCGAGAAAATATGGAGATGCCAAATGAACAAAATAAAAAGACGCCCAAAAATTGAGCGTCTTTTACATTTACTATTTTGTAACAACTTGTCTTTCCTTAACGTTTTCATTAGTTTCTCTCATAAACTCTTCAATCTCTTCAACCGTTCTAATGATATCTTTTGACAAATTTTCATACCCGTCCTTTGTGACAAGAATATCATCTTCAATACGAATTCCAATTGATTCTTCTTCAATATACAAACCTGGTTCTATCGTAATGACCATACCTTCTTCTAATACTCTATCTTTGTATGTTCCTACATCATGAGTATCTAAACCGAGGAAATGGCTCACACCATGATAATAATATTTAGATAGTTCCTCATCTTCTTGAATTAAACCAATTTCTTTACACTCTTCTGCCAGTACTTTTTTTGTATGTTCATTTAATGCGGCGAATTTTAATCCTGGCTTTATAAGTTCAGTCGTTTCTTTTAATGCCTTTAATACAATATTATATATTTGTTTTTGGCGATTAGAGAATGTTCCACTAGCTGGGAATGTGTAACTAATATCAGCATTGTAGTAGTCTTTTTGAGCACCTAAATCGAGCAGTACTAAATCACCTTGTTGCACTTTTGCATCATTATCTTCATAATGCAGCACAGTAGCATTTTTACCACTCGCCAAAATTGTATCGAATGCATGATATTTAATACCAGACGATTTTAATGTGAAATCAAAATGCGCTTCTAATTCATATTCCATTATGCCTGCTTTCGCTTGTTTCAGCACATTATAAATACCCTCTCGAGTAACCTCAATTGCTTCTTTTATTTTTTTAATTTCTTCATCTGTTTTGAACACTCGTAATTCACAAATGTTCGGATAGACATTCCCAATTGAAAGATGAGGATACTGTTCTCTTACGTGCTTCGCAAATGCTAGCGCCTTCGTCTCAGTACCTTTCCAATTACGACGTTCTAAATCTAAATACACATGTTTCACATTTTCTGCGAAAAGTGTATTCGCAATTGTTACTTCAAAACTTTCTATATATACAACCTTCTTAATACCAGAAATATTTTCTGCTTCTTCTTTCGAAACGGTTTTACCAACCCATTTTTCAAGCACTGGATCTGGTTTTTCAATGAAAAGAGTTTCTTCTACACTATCTCCAAACTTTTTTAAAATAAAAATAACATTTGGCTCATCGATTCCCGTTAAATAGTAAAAATTTCGATTCGGCACAAATTTATAGTGTGCATCAGCTGACATATGTGGTGCCTGTCCGGCAAATAAAATAGTAATCGATTCATCTGGCAATGTTCTCGTTAATCGTTCTCTATTTTGGGCAAAAAATGTTGGCTTCATAATAATCCCCCTTGAATTCTATGTATCAAAACAAATTATCCAATGTAATTCATTTTATTATTAATTTTTCGTCAATTAACAATTATCGTGTAGAAAGTAAAACATTAATCAGTGAGCGTCCTACTGCCAGCCATTTCTATCACGCCTATTCCTTATCTAGCTAAATACTGTTAGATTTTTAAGAGATTGATGGATACCAAGAAAATTTTGTATCACTATCAAGTGGTGTATCCTGGGTTTCCTTTTTGATTATGCTGAACCATTTGTTTAATATTTGAGCTTTTGGTAATTGTGAGGCAGGGTCGTCTTCCCAGATGATGTGTGAAAACCAGGCCTTTGTTTCCCATTCAAATTGCAGTTCTGCAAACGAAATTGTAGGATGGTCCGCTTCATAAAATTGTCGATTTACTGCATCTGAAACTTCCGAAGCTTGTGGTAACAACTCATTCTTAATTCTATTTTTAATCGTCTGATTTTCTAACTGATCCCAAAAATACAATTGCCCGTTCATTTGATAAAAAATATCAAATGAAGCCTCACCATTTTTCAAATTAAGCAATATAAAAGCACGTTCCACATTATTGTCAGCAGCTTTTACAGTATTGATAATTAAATTTTGTGCAATTGAGACCCAATAGCTATTGGCTTCTTCTAATGGGGATTCAACATACAATTCTTCATTTAATTCATTGAGGGTTGCCTCATTATTGTTTACTTGTTCCACTTTCTTAAAAAATCTATTGAAAAAACCCATGATTTCTCCTCCTCTTTTTCATTCCCTTATAATACATTTGAATAATTAGATAATATTGACAATGCAATCATATCATTTTCAGATGAGGTATGAAACCAATTTAATGAATGGAGTTTGTTCTTGTATTTACTTTGTATATTTGAGAAACTGAATTTAAACAAAACCTTTGTTTAAAGTAAGGATGGAAATTAGAAGTTCAATTTTGCAAAGATGGTGGGAAAATGGAAGAGAAAAAAACAAGAAGTAAGAAATATTATAGAATTGCTTTTCTTGTATCAACAAGTTACATTTGGTTTTTGATTCTAGCGGCATACAGTATGGGGATTCCGCAATATATCAAGTTGCTCGGGGAGATCGCTCTAATAACAGCCTTTACATGTTACTTTTCCGTGCCTATTTTTTATATTGCTTTGCCTTTAGTATATATTCGCGTTGTACTTTCCTGTTTCCGTATATACACTTCAGAGCGAATGTTGGCTTATTATGCACTTTCTTGTTTTGTTTTAGGGCTTGCTTTATTTCTTCCTTTAAAAATTTATGGTTTTTATGAGGAGAACTACATATTCACGAAGCAGGTTCATGATCAACGTATTGAAGAAAAAATAAAACAAGCGATTGAAAAAAATAATGGTCCCATTCAGATTACATATGTGACAAGGGAAAGTGTACTGCAATCGAATGAAGGTTCAGGAAGTCCTGTATATCCCAAAATAAACATTCATTTTGAGTTATTAAACTGTGCTAAACAAAATGGTAGAGGCAGTGGCTTTTCATGTGAATCTTCTGTCGAAGCATACTACAAAGATAAAAAGTGGCTGGTAGATTATGATTCAAAAGAAAATACAGGTGTTATGAGTCTATCTAAAGATAACCAACGTGCTGTAGAAGTAGAAAAGCAGCTAGCTCTTACTCCTGAGGAAGAGGTAAATATCTGTAACAATGCTGAATCGAAAGCGATTCAATATGTGAAAAATGAGTATAATTTGGATTTAACAATTGTTGAAAAAACGTTTAATAAGCATACAAGTTCCTACAAGAAAGAAAATAGACCATCGAATGCAATTCATGCGCTAACCATTAATGGATATTTAAACACGGATTCCCAAAAAGATATCACGGTTAGGGTAGAATATGATCCGATTGCAAGGGAATATTGGTCTCATATCTATGAAATGAGCGATGGAGCTAAAAAGGAGATAGAAAAACAAATCGAATTAAAAAAAGAGATACATAATAAAAAATGAAATAGCAAAACAAACATCCCCCATGTCTTCTATCATATATAGTGAGCCACTGGTTGAGGTGTTTGTTTTCGTTTTAGAAACAATATATAATTTCTCTTCAATTGTAAATTTAGCCATAAGAAAAACACCTCCAATTGTTAGACTGTGTCTAACAATTGGGGTGTACTTCACTAAAGGTGGATTTCTAATTTTTATATTTATCTTTCTCCTGTTAACAAACTATTTTATATTCATTTAATATCTTCTTCAGCAATTATTATTTCATTTATTAACTTTGTTTCACATACCTAGTTGTATTAAATGATTTATCGTTGAATAATTGCAAGTTCTTTCTATCATAGTTTTGAACTTTATAATCTATGTCTTTTTGAACAACCTCTGCTTCTACACCGTTTGACATTTGTTTTGTGATATGTAGTTTTAATGTTAAACTAGCTTTATCATATTCCCATGTACCTTCTATATGGTTCGTTTTCTTTGGATACTCTTCTGCATTGTAAACTTCGAAAGTTTTAGGACTTCCACCTTTTAAGATAAATGATGGTTTAAATCCGTCAGAAGTCTGTACACCCCAGTTACCAATTAATTCAGTACCATCTATTACGTTCTTCTGTACCGCATCATAGTCGATTCCGGCTTTCTTATCTAAGTCTTTAATATCTTTAACCGATACTGTACCATCACCGACTTTTGTATTCTTATCTTTAAGTGAGTTAATTGCTTTATACCAGTATTCGTCACCTTGTTTCAGAATCTTCTCTGACTCTTCAACCATTTCTTTGTCAGTCTTTTCGCCTTTTTCTCTAGTTGATTTTCTAGTAAACACTTCTTCTACTATTTTGGAGGACTCTCTAAAGTAACCAGTCGCTTTTTCAAGGTTTTTCTGTTCTTCTATATACTCTTTAGGTGGGTCTATAGATTCAATCTTATCTAATACCCCATCCAGTTCTTTTATTGAATCTAATACGTCTGATTTCTTTTTCTTGCCGTCAAAGAGTTCTCCTATTGTATCATTATGCTTCTTAAATATAGTATCAAACTCTTCAACTAGTCCAACTACCCTAGTTGTGTAGTCTTCTTTTGATACCTTCACTTTCTTAACAGAAGACTTCTTTTCATCTTCTTTAGCGGATTTAGACTCTTCTGTCTTTGTTTCCTGAGATTCAGTTTTATCCGATACCCCACAACCGAATAATAACATAACTGGAATTGCTACACCTACTAGTTTCTTTGCTTTCATGACTAATTTATCCCCTTTAAATTTTACTGATTAAAACCGTTTTCGTTACTTCCACCATATCCATATTATTCCTATATATCGTACCATTCACCTTCTTCAACGTCAAAGTGTCTTTCCTTGAAGTCTTCATTTCTTCTATAGGGATTTTCAAAGGTTTGTTAACACAATGGCTTTATGTTAACAAAAGGTGCTTTCATATACAGAAAACACCTTTTCAATCTACAACTATTTTTTATAATCTATTACTTTTTTCTATAGTCTAAAACATTTTTTAAATCAAAAAAATTTGCTCAATCTTATTAGTCACCTATATAAGTCACTAATAAAACCATCATCAGTCTTCAATCTATTCGGCCGTCCTGCTGCAACTTGCATTCCTTTGTTCCGTTTTCCTTTTTTAAGTATTAAATTTCCCGCCTCAACTTCTACTATTCTACCAAGTTCATCTGTTGTATATTTATAACCCTCCTTCTTTAATTATAGGCATACAAATAGGCTCTCAAGTGCCCTATTTATATATTTTCTACATCTATACTTTCCATTTCATTATGAAAATAGCATTACACCTAACAGTTATTCAATCGGTCCCATAAATTGAGTAATTAAATAAATATGCTCGATCAATTTAACTTTTTGCAGATTCTCTACTTTTTCTGCGCCCCCTAATCCAAGAAGAGGAACATAGCCAAAACACTCATTATAAGCTGGAATTCCGTAATTCTGAATAGCTACTAAATAGGGATTCCATTCCATATATTCTTCTAAATATTCTTCTTCCTCAAGAAATCTTAAAAACAGGTTGAATTTAGAGGCAATAACTTTTGATTTTCCTTTACGATAATTTAATTGAATAATATATGATTTATCACCATACTTCTCAAATAAAAGGATATCCCCCATGCTTGTCGTAAACAACGGTATTGTATTTTGATTTCTAATATACGTTTCTTTAACAATTTCAAAGTACTCTTCTGGATTAATCAACCTAAGATAGCCATTTAAAACCTTTCCAAATCCATAGTTTTCCCAAATATTAATTAACGTTTCAGGAAGTACATTAGAATACTTTTCGACTAAACTTTCAGGAACTCTTTTTTCCAATTCAAAGTCCTTCATTATTTTTAAGTTAGTTATACAAAACTATTCCCCCTTTTCAATTGTTCCTCATCATGTTCGGTGATATTTATTGAATTTTTTCATCCAAAGTTTCTATTCGATGCCCTGATGGAGAACATAGTAAAGCGTTCATACTAATATCCTACATGCCCCACTATTAGCTGCGTATCTCCCAGTTACTTAATCTGGATTATGTATAGCTGTCTGCTAATATGTCTTACTTTCTATTGCGCTATCTTCATCAAGAAGTCGTTTACGATTTTTCAAATATTCATTTACCTTTAATATTTCCTTAAGCTTTAAACTGTCTTACAAATTCTTCAGAATCAAATTTAGTATTTTAGTTAAAATCCACTTGAATTTCTACTTCATCTCACCTCTTAGCCCTTTTAACTCCTTTACTAACTTCATAAACCGACTTAGTATGATGCTTAATTGAGCATAAAAAATCCACAGTTTAAAAGTTTTTCAATGTGGATTCTTACATTTATTTTTCTCGATAATGCACCATATCATAAGGATAATATGGAGTATCTCTCAAGGTTGAGTCATCTAAATTTAATATTTTTGCGATTGCTCCACTTTCAAAACTCCAGTAACCACTAAAAATCTGACTTCGAATGTTCACTATAGAAGTATTATGGGATTCTGTTATTTTTCCGCTAAAATCTCATCTGTTAATCCTTAACAATAGACTATAGCCATTTTCATTTGTTTATCCATTTCTAGTCTACCTAAAATCCATAGTTTAATAAAAGAATACACTTCTAGGATACAAATCAATTTTTTGATATTAATTCAAATAGGTTGGTAATTGATTTAACCAGTCTTCAAAATTATCCGCTTCTTTGGTTACACCATGTTCTTCATGAAAATAATAGTAAACTCCCGTTTGGTGGCACTCTTTTGAATGAAGACAAAAGTAGTCTCCATTACCTATACTGTAAAAAGGGATTAGTTCGTTTTTCCAAAAGCCTTCTTTCATTTCATAATCATAAGTAAATTCAATAGTAGCATTTCCGTTCGTTTTACCACTAGAAACATTTAAAATCTCTCCTGGAAAGACATATTCAGACATTAGTTCAATAAAGTATTTAAATTCTTTAGGAAATTGACATCCAAACTTTTTCTCAATTTTTACCCAATCATTAGCTGAAGGGGAATCTAAATCCCCTAGTTCTTTATCTAACATACTTTCTAATAAATTTGCAATTTCATCTTTTGTCACTAACTTTTCCTCCCTTATACTAGAAAAACGAGGGAGTTCTCTCTTATTTACAAGTATTCCCTCGATTAAAATCAAATGCCGCTTCAACACCATTTTTCATTAACTTTTGTAATAACGTATCAAGTCCATCTTTGCAATAACAATGGATTTCCTCTTTATATAATGGTAATAATGTATGGAAGTAGATTGGCCAGTCACCCTCTATTCTTTTAACATCCTCACGAAATTCCATTTTGAATGTACTTGAACATTGTGGCAGCGGCGGTACAATCATAACAACAGAAAATCCCGTCTCTTTATCATATGGATGAATTGACGCATTTGGATCCCACTTCATTTCACCTAATTGGACTCCATACGTCTGTTTTAAATATCCCTCTGATTGATTCGGAAATACAAGCCACTGTCCTAAGCCATATCCATTTCGCCGTACATTTTCCCCAAGCTGTCGTAAAAGGCGCAAGGGCCAACCGTATTTCGCACTATCCAAAGCAGATGTTGATACTTCCCAATCTTTTGGCAGATGCATGACAAGTTCTGCATAACCACTATCTACACTTGATGGAGTAGGCATACGGAAATAGCTATTTCGATTAAGATTTAAATGGCAACGTCTTGGTAACCCACTTCAGTTACTTTTTCATTTAATAGACGAATCCCTAGTCCATTTTCTGTGTCCCATGTACAATCAAAAGTTATCCCAATATCTCGCTCTTCATAAATATCTCCATATGGAACTACAATTCCAACTAAAGTTATCATCTCAAGTAATTGATCAGTTGTTTCGATGTGTGGATAATTTTCATTAAATTCAATATCATACCCTAGTTCTTGACGCTCTTGTTTGTAATAGTCTAATATCGCTTGTAAAAAACCTTGCTGTAATTGTTCCCAATTTTGCACTAATGAGTTATAAGCAGTATATTGTTCTTCATCAAACTTACCGTCTTCTTCACCTTTAACCATCAATGCTATTTCAGCTTCTTTCCCACAAAATTCAATGGTAATATACTTAACCCATCCATATGTATATTCAAGCTCACCAAAAACCACATCATTTATTATCATTTTCAAACTCTCCCTTTTTATTTATCAGAAAATCTCTTGGGCCAAGATTTACTTCTCTGATAGTACAAAAGTCATCCTCTTCATTAACATTATTTTTATTGTAAAACTAATCTACTCTGCTATAAAGTTGTTTAAATTAAAAACTTTGAAGGACTTTAAACCAATTAAAAAGTTGTTCTATCCTACTCTCTAATATTAATTGTTATTACCAATAGGTTCTATACTCAGTACCGTACCACTGGTTCCTAGTTTTTCAATTAGTTTTTTTGCCTTACCATATGGAAATCTCTCTACTAATATATAAGGAGGATTTTTTGAACCCTTTAGCAAATCTGCAGTGGAAATCTCAATCCCTAATACGTTCTTTATTCTTATTAAATCTGTCAAGCCTTCATTAGGAGTTTTTGCTAACACTATATTACAAATATCAGATGGCTTAATTATTGTTTTCTGTTCTATTTCATTTAAACAACCACTATTCACCCATTTGTTAAAATCAGAGGTAATTATAGTAGCATGGTTTGGATTCATATCCCCAGAATCAATAACTAATACCTCTTTCCCCTCTGCATCTTGAGACATTAAAAAAACATTACCTCCACCGTCATCACCAATCGAGATATACCCAATTGCATATTCATCTACTTCCCAAACCTCATTTCTTTCTACAATATGCTCCGTACCATAAATAACTAACCCACCACCGATTGAAAAACCATTTGTACATCTTAATAAACCCTTATATACATTGGGGAATTTAACTTTCATACGATCTTCTACTTCTTGGATTTCAATATCACTTGCTGCCGTTTTTTTTATCAAGTCTGGAACCTTGGATAGATTAATCATTTGACAAATCCTCCTAAACTATCAAGATATTTATATGCATCAATCATTGCCTTTCGTGCCGTTTTTTGATCCTGCTTTAATCATTTGCCTATAGATCTCATTAAATTCATAACGTATATCAGTATTCAAGCCTTCATTTTTTCTCCGTTTCCTCTGCATAGAAGAAATTATTGCACGTGATCGGCCAAAGCTTGAAGGGAGAAGTATTACAGAAGCTTTCTTTTCCTTATAATCAAAAAGCCTCCCTCTTTAGCCCATCCTTTTACCTATTCATTTTGCAATGGATAATGAGACTATATTCGATTATCAGAAGCAATATCTTTATTTCCTGGTGCACGATTATCCTCTGGACTGACTCTACCTATGAGTAAGCAACAACCTGCTTTAGATTGTTGCTTACTCAATAGTTTCAAAGATATATATTTGCATTCTTCAACCCAAAAGATATAATTCTTTTAGAGTTTCTATAAAATCAGAATCCGTTTTTACTTCAATCATATTAATAAGATCATAAAATCGGCTTAGTTTAAAAGAAAAATTGTATAGAACAACCGCGGCACTATTCAATTTCCTAAATCTATCTATATAAATCTTAGAGCCACTTTTCCCTAAAAATAAAACATTATATCTATCATTTGTGCTTTTTTCTAAAATTATTCTATCTGGCTTAAGTTCGAAAAAAGAATGATACTGTTCATCTGAAAAAGTTTTGAATATCTTTTGAATATTATTTATTGATGTTGCAATCTCGATTTCATTTTGAACATTTGTATCATATTTTCTTACTTCTAATTTATTTTTCGAAAAAATATATAAAGCCAATGCTGATTTATATTTATCTGAAAATGTATCTACTTTGTATTCTTTTCCTCTAACAACTTCAAAAAGCTCATAATGATTATTTGCTTCATTAAAAGTTAACTTAACAATAGTTTCAGGATGATCTTCCCCACCTAATGGTGCAACACAAATAATATCTTTTTCCCTTTTGATCACTTTAATTTCTGTTTCAATTAAATTATATATACCACTTAAGTCCATATTTCACACTCCTTTATGGCTTTATTTGTTTAATAACTTTAAGCTCTATTAATTCCTCTATAGAGTAAGGTCGACCATTAGATTTATATTTAATAATTTGCGTTCCTCCACTTGGCTGATTAAACCAAGGAACAATTTTCTCTGAAGTTACTTCAAAATCATCAATAACCTCATAAACATTATAAGGCGCTTATTCACTATGCGGAGCCAAAACCCTACTTGGGAACGAATCTCTTTCAGGAGCTAAAGAGAAACCTGCTGAATTACCATATCTACCTAGTCTCATTTCGGGATGTAATGTTTCCACTTTTTGAGTTCCCGAAACAAATCCATCATTAGGCGGCCAATGAATTTCTCCTGTTTTTTGGTCATAGTATTTTGGATTCTTATATAATCCTTCATTAGGTGGATAATCCCATTTCTTTATATTTTCAAGGATTTTCACATCATCTACATGTTTTCCAGCCTCACTAGCTCCCTTACCAACATTACCCGTACCCTTAACTCCACTAACTTCCTTACTAACCTCTGAACCACCATTCCCTAATCTCGTAGCAAGCGAAGCCTTAAGCCCCTGAATCTTACCATCCATAAACTTACTACTCTCTGCATGGCGTACATTAACCCACTCGGTAAGCTTCCCTGGGCCAGCTTGCTTCACTATCATTGTACCGTCTTTAGCTACTTCAACACTTTTGAGTGTAGATGTTACATAATCTACACCCTCGACTATTTTTTAGCCAATCTGATACATTTTGTCATTTCCGGATTTTCCTGTTTTTAATCCAACCAATGTGAAATAATCTAATTATTATTTTACCTATATGAATTTTTGATTGAAACCATTTTTATACTAAAGCAAAAGGGCTATCCCATAAGCAAGTGAAACCAACTTATGGAACAGCCCTTTTATTTTAAATACCTGTTAATCATGTGATTTTTTTAGTTCGTATTTTACTGATTGTGTTTTAAGCCCCTGCTACCTGCTAATTGGATCGTAAAATATAATACTGAGACCCAATTTATTTGGGACATTTATCTAGAAAATATGCACAAAATATTTGCGAACTCGATTCATTCATCGGTAGACATTGCTATAAGCTTAATTTTCTTTCTCTAAAACACTAGCTTTTATTCTGTGCTTTAATTATTTCCATACCCTTCATAAATTTCTTAATAGAATCCTCATTCTTCATTAATCCACTTAAGTATAACAATACATCAAATTCTTCAGGGTCTGCATCATAATATATCATTCCTGGATCGATAAAAGGCTCATAAACTATATTACATATATTTTGTCCCCCTATTTGTATATTAAAACATCTTTCCAATTTGGAAATATAACTATTTTTACAAATTGGAAAGATGTTTCAAATGATTGTCCATTGTAGAAAAAAAATAGTTTGTCATCTTGAACATAAATACCAACTACCTGTCCATCTTCACTTATCCCACCAATCCCTAGTACTGTTTTATACCTATCCCCAGTTTCTTTTATTGAATACGTATTATTATCAATTAATATGTATGATTCCAGTTTTGGATAATTATGCAATGTTATCATAATGATTATACTCCTTTCCAAATAGAAGACATTATTATTTCACTGCCATACATTGTTATTTTCTATTTTGATTATAAGTTAGGAATTCAGATAATTTATGACTTTGCAGCAAAATTATACTCCTGATGTTAAAATTTCTTATGAGTTTTTTAATCTATTCATTCCTTTAATAAAACTTAACATGGAATCTTTACTTAACATCAAATTACTTAGATATAGGAAATAATCGAATTCATCCTCATCATCGCCAAAAGTTAAAACGAATGGGCTTATATATGGTTTATATGTAATATCACACACAACCTTATCTGTTATTTTAACTTGAAAATTACGTTTTCCATTATCAGTTCTCTCATTTATACAGATAATCTCATCAGGAATTGCCTCATATTTCTTCTCATTATATATAAAAAAGAATTTATTTGAATCAACAGAAATACCTATCAATTGTCCATCTTCACTAAATCCTCCCACACCTTGCCTAACTAACTGTACTTTATTTTTTTCAACTATTGAATATCCACTAGGTTCTAATATAATATATGTGCCAGTCTTAGAGTAATTATTCAGTATTATCATAAGTTACACCTCCTAATGTACTAATCCTAATAGTGTATTTATTGCATCTTTTTGCATTGATTTTTCAATTATAATTTTCCATACTTGTTCATCTCATTCATAAATTCCTTTATCAATGTATGAATCTTTTATCTTATTAAACATACTCTCAGCTGTTGTTCCTATTGGATTACCGTATTTTTAATATTTCTTTCCTCTAAACCAGCTCTCTCCTCTGCAGTCATATTTCCCCTTGCTGTAATTTTTGCCGATTACACGCTTCTACAACTTGCACCATAAAAAAGCAGCAGAGATTTCTAGTATTTATCTCTGCTACTTTTTTCATTAACTTCCAAAACAAACTAATTTTCATTCCTCATAATCGTACAAATACTTTTCAGATAAGATTATCTAATGAGAGCCTCTTATTTCTTTCATAACTTTTTGAATTATCTTACTTATGTCTCAACTCACTCAAATTCATCTAAACTATTCAGAGTTTTATCACTTATGTCAGAAGGTTCAAATTCCTCCCAATTGTTTAATTGAAACGATACTCCATCTACATTTACAAAGCCACTTCTCTTATAGAAATAACCACCGCGTTCATAAAGTTTTATTACTGGCTCAAATAGATCTTTGTTCTCAATAGCGATTTGATTTCCCTCATCTATAAGTGCATTTAGTTCAAGGAAACTTGTAACTATTGCATTTTGATAACTATTCTTCACTTCATTAATTAATTCAATTCCTTCTATATTTACTTGCGGTGATGTGATTGAATTAGAAATACTTATAAAGGGGTAAACACATTTACCTGGATATGTCCGGAAAAATATCGCAATTCTTCTTAAATACTCTTTGCACAATTGGACATTCGATTTTCTTTCTATTTCCCCAATACGACTCCAATCAATTGCTGAAATCCGCTTAATTGCTCGGTTTAAATTCCCCAAATATTTTCACCCTTTACATTCATCGCCCATTATAATGTCATCTCGCCTAAGCCTATTTTTCTCATCCTATTGTTATGCACGATGTTTCACCCGTCATGAGCTTTCGATTTTTATATAATCAGCTAATGGACTCAATCTCTTATAAATATCACTGTTCTGCTGAGAGATTATAATCAACCTCTGCATTTTTTAATCCTTCTATTACTTTATTTATTCGTCTCGATAAATCATTTATTTCTTCTGATGTTAATTCACCTTCTGCTTCTTGTGGATTAAACAAACTTAAAGTCTTTGTTATACCTTCAACGTAACCAATGAAAACTTTATCATAAGTAATTAAAATCTCTCCTATAGCAACATCAACGATAATATCCTCTATTTTACCTAAGTTATTGAAATCGTCTACTATTCTTGCTATTGTGTGTCTATGCCCTCTATTTTGAGATAAAAATTCTTTATATACCCCTTGAATTGTTTCAAACAACTCGTTGTATGTCCAGTCTTCCATTAAAACTCTCTCCATTACCCATTAATTTGGTTTTAATCTTTCCCCATTATTATGTATTATCTCTAATTGTTATTACTTCCTACAATTTCTTTGCATGAGAAAAAGAGATAATGTTTCTTATTTGAAACACTACCTCTTTTCATTGTTATAACATATATTTACTTTTAGTTACAATTAACTATTTTATTATTTTATCAAACAACACTTTTATGTTGTTACTTTATTATATAATGCATTCAATATTATAAAACTATTTATGCGTATATTTTAATTCCATCCTTTAATACCTAATTTAGGGTTAATCATCTTATCTGCATCATGTTCTTCAATAAAAAAATAAATTAAATCTACAAAAAGTCTTAAGTCTTTCTTGTCTACAATATAATACCACTCTTGCATATGATCTCCACCTATACAATACTTAAGTCCTCTTTCAGAAACTTCATCATCAAATCCCCACATTCCCATTGGCATGATAATGTTATACCCATTATAATTCAACCAAATATTTACTTTATCTTCATTTACTTTTATCTTCAATTGACACTTATTACTGGTATACCATAAAAAATCTTTTTTATCTTCTATTTTCCAAATCATTTCAACTTTCCCCCATGATATATATCATATAATCCAACACAAGCATCCATACCTGGATTACTACTTACAGATGCATTAACAACTCCCTCCCATGAACCATATTTTTCAAAAAAAGACTCTGGTGTTGGACCGTCTGCATTATTATAAGTTTGTAAATTACTCTTTCTTACTAATTCATATCCCTCCATATCACCTTTCTCAATATAGCTATTTAACCTATTTGCATTGCGTTCATTAACCATCTTTCTTGCAATATCTTCTGTAGAATATCCCTGACTATAAAGATTATTCAACATTTTCTCATTAGCCTCGTGATATGCCTGTCTTGTCTGTTTTGCAATTTCAACTTGATCAAAATCGCTCCAATCTATTTTATTTGCATATTTACCTATACGAGTTGAATCAGGATTAGGTGAAAAACCATAAACTGCATCTGGATTTTCAAGTATATCTTTTACCGCCTTTGGATTATCCATAGGATTATTCTTATAGGTAAATTTAGCATCTCCCGTACCCTTAGCAGGCGAAGCCTCAATCCCCCGAATCTCATCATTAATTTTCTTACTACTCTCTGCATGGCGCGTATTAATCCACTCGGTAACCTTTCCTGGACCGCCTTGTTTCCCTGCTACTACACCGTCTCCAACTATTTCATGACCCTTGTTGAAGAAAGCAAGTGTATTCTCCATTCCTTGGGTCATTTTTCCGCCAAGCTGATACATTTTTTCATTTCCGTATTTTTCTGCTTTCAGGCCTGCTAGTCTCACGCGGTCAAGCGCAATATTTTTGTTGTCTCGCAATGATTGTACTATATTTGGATTAAAACTAGTTTCTCCAGTTCGCAGTTTCGCTAATAATCCAAGGTTAGTTGTTACTTTGATCCTTTTTACAACTTTGTTTCTACTATCGTCGTACACTGTACATAACCATTATAATCCATAAAAACAGCACCAAAGATGTAACACTTAGTGCATTTATAAAATTGTAATGAATCCTTTAAATTAAACTCTATGCTTAAACGCAAAAAAGCACTTGTTGTCTTTAGTAGACAATCAAGTGCTTTAAGTTCATGTATATCCGTATGGTCCTATGGACGCAATTTCATGAAGTTCTTACTTTTTACAATAGATTTCAAAGAGGAAGTGTCCGTATGATAACACTTGTATCAAGTCGTTTCATGCCATTTTAAAGAAAGGAGAAGTATATCGTACACAATACGTCACATTTGAACAGGCAAATCTGGCACTATTTCAATATATTGAAGGGTTTTATAACCGCAAGCGAATTCATAGTAGCATTGGTTATAAAACTCCTCAAGCAATAGAAGATCTAGCTAAAAAGGTAGCTTAGATTTAACTTTCTCGTGTCCAAAATATTGACTCAAATCCACTCCTTGCTTTTTCAAGTTCTTTTAAGATTTCTTCTTTTTCTAACTCCTTAAATCTAGAAATCTTCTCTTCTAAACCATACTCTATTAATTTAAAAAACTCTTTATATTTTAAACATGATATCTCTTCTGGATAACCAGGAAATCCCATACTTAATACAACTTCATCCATCTCACATCTTTCAGAATCACCGTCATCATAGGTACTGTAAGTAGCTATCATACAAACATCATCAAAAACAACATCTTCTTTTGTTAAAATTACATTTATACATTTTATTATTCTTGATTTATTAATAAAAATCCCTCTAATAAAATTCTTATTCCATTCATCACCCATAATCTTTTTCTCGCTCATAAACATTCTCCTAACTACATATCTTAATCAAAACTTGTTACTGGGTGGAAATTTGCAATTTCCCCGTCCCTAAAATATCCCATAAACTTCATTCCGTTTGATGCTTCACCACAAATTAAGTACCCATTTAAATATCCATATTCAGCGAATGATTTTCAAGTTTCTTCTCTAACAATCTTTCCACATTTTGCACCCGTTCTGCCAGCAAATCCTACGCCTTTTTCAAACTACCACCAAACAAATAATATTTTTTAGGAAGTAATTTATCAATCCTTCGGTACATATACTACAAAATTATCCAAATTCAAGAACAAGTGTAGCATAGACCCTTTTACAATCTTTAAATTATCATCACATCAATGACTACTAAAGAAAATAAAACCGAAACAATACAAGAGCACTGAAAAAAACATTCATACGGAAAAAGAACTATTCCCATCTTCAATTATATGTGTGTTGAATTGCCCTACTATTATTATCATTACACTTATTCCTCCCTTTATTGCTTTTAAGCATAAAAAAAGACTAACAAAGAAATCATCATCCAATGTTAGTTCATATTTTAGGTTGTATCTAGATCGCAGTTTGATTACATGTAAAAAAGTTCATTCCTTCTTATCGTTTAAGTTAGAATAAGCCTTTGAAAATTTATCAAGTAATTAGCAAATTGTTGAGCTTTTGGTTTTTTGGTTATATTTCACAATCTTATCACAAAGGCTGTAAACGTAAATTATAATCAGTTCAATTATTCTCAATATCAATATTGTCTAAATTTTCATCTGAAATATCAGCAGCTTGTAACTTTACATATCGTTCCCGCCAATTGTCTATAGGAAATGCTCCAAATCCATAGTCTAAATAGATACCCTTATCAATTCTAAGAGTGCCTCCCCTTTCAAAGTACTTTATTAATGGCTCATAAACGTCTTGAAAATCACCGTTAATGATCTTTCCATTCTAAGTAACGCAGACAAATTGTTTTACATAATAAATTTGGTTTACCTGGCTCAGTAAAAATACTTGTAATAACATCCTCGAAATCCAGATTAATATCCAACACTTTTGCGGGGCTAAAAAATGGTCCACATTCAAATGGATAAACTTCTAAAAACAACGAGCTCCTTCTCAAATACTCAGTGATTAAAAGTTCACTAGATTTCTTTTTCACTTCAGAGGTTCCCCATGTAACCTGAGAAATACGAGTTATTGCCTGTTTCATTACATCATTCATATCATTCACTCCATTTGAGATTATAAAATTGAGCGACACTTTCCTCATATTAACTCTGCCTTTTTTTCTGTCGCTGTATCAATCTTTAATTTTACCTTCACAGGGGGTCCCTCGTATCGTTTCGGGGCTTTCCCCGCCTCCTCTATAGGTACGTTCTGCCCACTCTTCAAATTCAAGTTCGAAAAAAACTATGCCGTTTTTTTCTCAAGCCACTGTCCTAACCAATATCCATTTCGCATAACATCTTCACCAAAGTTTTGTAAAAGACGTAATGGCCATCCGTACCTTGGATGTTCTAAAGTAAATGTAGATACTTCCCAATTCTATTGAAAGAATCCCCGATAATCCTGATGATTTTGAGATTATAGTAAAGGATAGCCCGCAATGTTTTTTCGAAAGCTGGCTATCCTTTTACTTAATTCATATAAGTTTCCCATTAAACTGCGTATGCTTCTTTTTTGGAACTTACACAGTTTAATTTACACTCTCATTGAATATTTTTTACAATTTTTAACTTAGTTTTGCATTTTTCATGCTCCGCAATCCAAAACCACTTGTATACGCTGTGCCAACTTTTCTTTCTCATCATCAGATAGCTGTTCACCTTGAATATTGTCTAATGTAAACTTCTTCAATTCGTTTATAAAACTCATGTCTTCTATTTGTGGCATCAAATTATATCGTAATAAATTTTCAGCTAAGGTTGTATACACTATAATTTTTTCACTTGCTGTATTTTTGCAGTCACGCTCAAAACACTTGAATACTTTAGCAACTACTTCATTTTCATCTGTATCATTAGAGTTGATTTCATCAAAAAATTTATTAACTTCGTCTGTTAATTCTTCATAGTACCAACATACTCTTGGATAATAGTCTGACGGCTTTGCTTCTAATTGTTTAAGTACCTGCCCCTTACGAAAGAGGAAATCATTGTACTGTTCCTGTGTAAGTTTATGCTCCTGTTCTATTAACATAAAGTTAATATTTGATATCGTTTCAATCATATAATTTTTGAATGTATTGGAAATTTTAGAATGCGAAACTAGAATTTCTGCAAATATTACACTGATAATTAATTTATCTGTCACGCTTTTTTTCATTAACATATCATACTCATTAAATGTTCGTGCAACTGCCTCCTTTCTGCTCATTTTTTCATCTTCTACATATTCACTATACGTCTCATATATATATTCTGAATACTCGTCACAGCTATAAGCCATTTATAAAACCTCCGAATTTTATTATTTTGAATTTTCAAGCGGAATAGGTGTATCACCATTATGAAGTACTTCAACTTTAATATTAGGATAGTCTTTTTGAAATTGCTGAATGATTTTATTGCAACTACCACATGTATCCTTTTCGGTGAACAATCTGATAGTTCTCGTCACATCTTTATTACCACCTAATCTATTTGCTACGTCATTTAGTATTTTATACTCTGTATCTGCATCTCTAAGGTAAATATCCCCTGCATTGTCAGGTGCTTCAGTTGCCTTGTATACCGGGTTCTCGGGTTTGAATGAAAACTCCTCTGTTCCTGGAATTCCTTTTGCTGAGTTATGAATGCCACTATGTGCATAGAAATCTGTCTTATCAACACCTGTAACATTTACTTCTGCATATGCAAAATTACCCCGTTCTTTATATTTATTAGATAATCCTCCTCTTGCTTCAGCCACCTTATCAATAATATGTTTATCAGCTTCTGGATCAATCAATTTGGTAGGGAATCTACCTCCACTATCACCCGTACCCTTAGCAAGCGAAGCTTCAATCCCCTGAATCTTACCATCCATAAACTTAGTACTCGCTGCATGGCGTGCATTAACCCACTCGGTAACCTTCCCTGGGCCACCTTGCTTCCCTATCAATGCACCGTCTTCAGCTGCTTCAACGCCTTTGAAGGAAGCTGTTACATAATCTACACCCTCGGCTATTTTTGGGCCAAGCTGATACATCTTATCATTTGCAGATTTTCTATCTTTAAGCTGATCAGTTTTACATAAACTAGCTATCAGCTTTCTTATATGAATCTTTTATTTAAAATCAAATCATTTTCTTCTAAAACAAAAAGGGCCACCTCATAAGCAAGCAAAACCGACTTATAGGGCAACCCCTTTATTTTAACTATCTATTAATCATGCAATTTGTTTAAAAACTCAGTGAAAGTACTTGCTACATAAAATACATTTTCTCTGGCAGCTTCTTCTGTCATACCTTCATCATCTATTAATTCCTCCTTTTCAGTAGCACCTTCATGCTCCCAAAATACTACATTAGGATTACTGTCATGATTTTTATAATCAAAGCATATTAAATTTCCTGCTGGGTCAAAAGCTATAGGGATGACCCTATTTGGTAAAGTTTTTTTATAATCAGCATAAACTGAAAGAATGAATTCATCATTCTCAATATCAAATGATAGAAGCGTTCCAAATACTCTTTCTTTTCTATTGACATCAAATAATTTTGGTTCAACGTTTCCACCATTATTCTTTTTAACACAGTCTATATAGTCTTTAGGGAAAGATACCCCAAGCTTATTAGAAACCTCTAAAACAACCTCTTCACTTATTGGTTTATCAGCAAATTGCTACTGTAATTGACCCATTAATTTTCATCCCTCCATAGCTTTTCGCCACCAAGATAACTTATCTTATGTTTTCTAGAAGGTAAGAGTTGTATTTTTCCGACTACTTGATGAAGGTGCCAAGTTAACCCTTAAATTCTTGAATTTCCTGCCTCTATTTGTGCTAGCTGTTTTGAAGTAAAAAGGTCTTTTGAAATTTCATTGTTTTCTATTGCTTCTCTTAACTCATGCGTACAAGTAGAAAATAATTTTTCATCTGACCCATTTAGTATATCTCCTTTTAGTTTTAGCATAAATTTTTGGTTTTCTCCAATAAATAGCGGATAACCAATCAAATCATATTTAATATCAGTCACAATTTTTCCTCCATAAACTCTTCTTTTAATTCTTTTCCTTTACTCAATACCCAGGAAATTATCCGAAATTTATAAAAAGTAAATTTTTCAACTTATTCCTATAATAAATAATCCTTTTTTATAGAATAATTTTATTTAAAATAAAATTGGGTCTACACCAAAATATGTTCTTGAATGGCATACTTTATTGATTATGAGGAATATTACTTTAACTTTATTACACGCAATAGGAATCAAAGGGTTACTAATTCACTAACAAACACCGCTTTTAATATATATCCATAAAATCAGGTAATAAATTTTTGTTATTCGAATATCTTAATGACATTTTATTCTTCTTTATAAAGCATATCTAAAAAGCTCGTAAAACTGTCAGCAATATAATAAATACTCTCTCTCATAACCTCATCTGCTTCTTGAACTGATAATCCTTCTTCGATAAGTGTCTCCCTATTCTCAGATTCTTCATGATCCCAAAAGACAACAATTGGGTTATCTTCATGATTCTTATAATCAAAACATATTTTATTTCCAGCAGGATCATCTGCAAAAGGAATTATTTGATTAGGTAAACTAGATTTCAAATTACTATATGTTTTATAAATGTTGGATGTAGCATTTTTATCAAAACTACATAGTGAACCGAATACTCGACCTTCTTCATTATTTTTCACATCAAAAGATGAAGGCTCGACAATAGCCCCCCCATATTTTTTCACACACTGAATGTAATCATTAGGATATACAATTTTTAAATTCTCGGCGAATTTTTTAATAACCTCTTCACTAACTTCTTTATCTGGATATAACCATTTTAAATCATCCCTCATTATCGTTTACCTCCCCATAATTTTTTACCACCTAAATGACGTGCTGATTCGTGCACATCTTGCACAACTAACTGTAATTTACCCGCCCCTTGATGATGATGCCATATTAAATCAGGGATTCTCGCTGCTTCTTGATCAATTAATCTCAATTGTTTGACTGTAAACAAATCTTTTGATATTTTCCCATCTTCTATTTCCTTTTTCAAAGCATTGGTGCAAGATTTAAATTGATCGGTATCCCTTGCAATTAACAAATCCTTTCTTTACTTATTTGTAAATTTACCATTATATCTAATATTTTTAGTAAAAATCACGAATACTTTGAATAGGATATCTAGCAGAGTGCATTGCCCTTAATTTATTGAAACGGTAACCTTGTAATGCTATATACCGATTTCTTTAAACCTTTATCCGCTTTGCCTCTCTATCTCTTTCCTTAATAATCTTTTTCACCAATAATAAAAAGTTTTCTATCCATCTATTCCCTTAACATTTTTTGATCCAATGCGTATATACGATGATCACTAATTTTAGTATAAGTTCCACTTTCCATATTAATCCAGACCAGCCTACAATCCCTTTTATTGGTGCTATGCACAAAGGGCATTAACTAAGATTAAATTTCCTCAGTCAATGCCCTTAATTTTAATGATTCTTTACTACTTCAATCACATTCTCAATATTATCTTTTAACTCATTATTTTTAGCTTCTTCATATTGATAATACCCTTGAATTCCTCTATGAATGATAGAATGCATAGTTGGATGAAATGATTTATCTGTACACTCAATTAAAAAATTACAGAATTCCGCACTAGCTGCTGGAGAATAAAAGAACATTTCTATCAATATATCAATTGTAGCTCCCTGTATTTGTATGGCGTTCTTTTTATTTTTTAAAGAATAACCATTTATCATACCAAAACAAAATGTTGCTATTATTTGCTTTTCTTGTTCGTTTAATATTTCTGGAACCAATTGTGAAGTATTTAAAAACTGCTGAATCATTTTTTTCACTTCACTGTAATATTCTACATCATTAGTCATTTTTGTCCCCCTAATATATAAATATATTTCCTTCTGGATACTTTCCATTCCATCCACAAGGAATATGTCCACTTAAATAGATTTCTAGCATTTCGTTATAAAATGCTGACTTATAATATTCTTCATAAGATAGTACCATTATTATACTTACTATATCGAATTTAATAGCATTTAATATATCTTTTGGTAACCCCAATATCGTTATTTGTTTTTCAATATTGTCAGTAATTTTTGGTAATACCTCTGCTTTGATTTTTTTAACTAAGGTGTTCCAATTTTTATTATATATTTCTGGTTCATTCTTTGCTAAATAACCCGTTAAATTATTACTTTCTTCAAGACAAATATTTTCCCATTCTATCCCATTCACACTCTTAACCATTTTCTTTTTATTTGATAAATAGGTATACTCAATTCCTTGAGGCAAATTACTCTCTGTTCCACAATGTTTTAACCAATTACTAGACAATACCGCTTCCACTACAGAAGTATTTAATTCCATGTAAATGCTCCTTTATTTAAGTTTTGGTAAATTAATTCTACCAGGAATCCTTGGAACAAAATCGTCTCCAGCTAATTTATAAAACAATTGTTGTTCTGTTGCTCGTTGAACGGCCTTCTGAGCTTGTGTATCACTCAAACCAGCTGACTTTAAAGTTATATATTAGACCTTACTTTTGCTATACCTACTTTTTCCTTTTCCTCCTTGCCTTTTTTGCATGCAAAAAAGACCCATTCCAACTCATCACTCAAGTTGGAATAAGCCTTTTAAATTTATTAAGCGTGTTTGACAAATTTTTTAGCGTTTGATTTGTTGATTGTATCGTACAATCCTACTTCTAAAAAGTAAACCCACGAATTGATTTTCATGTACATAGTGTTTATCCAATATTAAATTTATGTCTAATTTCTTTCAAGCAAGCTTCAACTTCCTCTGCATTATGTTTATTCCGAGATACATAATTTTCACTGACCTCTTTTAAATAATTATAAAATGTTTCATAGTCTACAATTGCATAGACTTCCACACTTGTTACTGGCGGAATCGTAGTAAAGTTGACTCCAGTATCTCCAAAATACTCCTCATCATGTAGTTGACATTCGGTAGCAAAGTAGCAACTTGTAAATCCAATTCCAAATCCTTTAGCAAGTTTAAAATGATGTAATGCTTCTAAGAAATATCCGTCTCCAATGGTATTAAAATAAGCTTCCATATTCTGAACTTTTTCCTCAAAATTTTCTACGTAATAAATTTCATCATCCATTATCAACATTCTCCTTAGACTATTGTTTAGGAAACACATGGAAGAAATTTTTAACCTCTCCAGTTGTTTTATCAATATACCCTATAAATTGTAACTTTTCTCCTCCTATATCTGCATATCCAACAACTTCATTGGAAACAGCATTAGGCCGAGAATCTATTTAAATTCTGTTATTGCTTATTCCTTCAGCCATCGCCTCCCTCCCCCACTTTAATATTTGTTCATCAGAAATTACATTAGGGTCATAAACAGTTTTAGGATTCTTATACTCTTTCCACTGACCTGTAAAATTCCCTTTTCCACCATTTGCCGTACTCAATCCATCATAAGCTGGTAGTTTATATTTTATCTCGTATATACCATCGATATTTTGGTGAGGTGTCTTGGTTACAATAGCTTGATTGATATCCGTTATTTGGTTGCCGAAATTATCCAAAACAAATTTCTTGAAATTGTCAAATTGTGACCTCCTTTAACACCAATTGTTGGTTTTGCCTTGAAACCTTCTACCTCTATTAAATGGGTATCATATCCTGGCTTAAAAATAATATTTTCACCCATACCCTTAACTCCACTAACTTCCTTACTAACTCCTGAACCAGCATTCCCTATTCTCGTAGCAAGTGAAGCCTCAATCCCCTGAATCTTACCATCCATAAACTTAGTACTCTCTGCATGGCGTGCATTAACCCACTCGGTAATTTTCCCTGGGCCAACTTGCTTCCCTATCAATGTACCGTCTCCAGCTGCTTCAACACCTTTGAGTGTAGCTGTTACATAATCTACACCCCCGGCTATTTTTCCGCCAAGCTGATACATTTTTTCATTTCCGTATTTTTCTACTTTTAGGCTTTCTAGTCTCACGCGGTCAGGCCTAATATTTTTGCTGTCTTGGAATGATTGTACTATATTTGAATGAAGAGTAGTTTCTCCATCTCACCTTTTCGCTAATAATCCAAAGTTTATTATTACTTTGACCCCTTTTACAATTTTCCTCTACTATCTCCGTATACTGTACATAACCATTACAAACTATAAAAATTTAATGAATCTTTTAATTCTATACTTAAATGCAAAAAGCACTCGTTGCCTTTCGCAATCAAGTGCTTTTTTGCTAACTATATGAATTAATTTGTTACAATTCTTATCCTCAAACCAATGGTCCTATTTAATTTCGTAAGTTTATGGTTTGTTCTCTGCGAAAATAAGTCGTATATTTAAAATTGCTTTTCGTCTACGTATCGTTCTTATTTTCATAAATAAATATCGTTATATAATTCCATAATTGCCTAACCATCATGAGTTCTTCATTCTACATATTTATTTCCTTATATTCTTAGTAAAAAGATCTATTCACTACTTGGTAGCCCAAAAATAAATAAGTACTTTTTACTTAATCTCATCGTCATTAAAAATGGCTTCAAACTCCTCATCAGTATAATCTCTATTACTTGATAGATGATAACGATGAGGTATCCCGTTATGGTCTAGAACATGATCTACAACACCTTCTTCATCAGAAACAACAAAAATAATTTCATCATCACCTTCATATGTCTTGGGTGTGATATCTGC
Source organism: Bacillus pseudomycoides DSM 12442 (assembly GCF_000161455.1). Taxonomy (GTDB): domain Bacteria; phylum Bacillota; class Bacilli; order Bacillales; family Bacillaceae_G; genus Bacillus_A; species Bacillus_A pseudomycoides. The sequence goes on along the minus strand of NZ_CM000745.1, from coordinate 2,670,835 downwards.
CAAAACGAGCCAAGCACTTCCTTTAATTCTATAAAATTCACTATAAAATCTTACGGACCTTTCTATATCCTCATGTATGATCCCATGTATATTATGCTTTTTCTGATATCGCTTAGCAATTTGAATAGCTTGACTTGCAGTTATATTTGTTTCCTTTTGTTCCATCACTATTTCTCATATCCTTTCCAATTAGGTAATGGCCATTGTTTGTTTCTAATGAAGAAAATATATCTTTGTGCTTCATATATCTCTTCAGCAATAAATTTTTCCTTATTCTTCATAATTTCATTATAAACGTACTCTTCTCTTTCTGATCTTGATTGTTTCAAATAATTTTCTTGTCCAAGTTCTCTAAATTGTTTAGCATGGTAGGATTCATGAAGGGCACTTAAAAGTGATGCGTCAGTTCTCAAAACCATTTGTTCAGTATAGGGGTCAAAGCCCCTCGCAACATTTCTAGGGAGAATTTTCTCCTTTTTGTCAAGAATAATTTTAATACCGATTTCATTCATGTCTTTCTTAAATTTCTTTAAATCTCGAATACTCATAATTCTTAATCCATCAGCTGTTAGACGAGCTTGACCACCAACAGGCATATCTTCCCACTCTTTAAAATCAAGATTACCCTTAGTAGATTCTTTTAATTCTAAATCCTTCGAACCACTCTTCAAATTCAACCCATCAAAAAACTCCGCCGATTTCTTCTCAAACACTGGCGCATTTTCCACAGATGTTTTCTTTTCTATATTCAGCGAAAGATTGCCTGATTTCTCTCCAGATAACCGGTTTGCATTTTGCGCTTGCCCCTTAGCAAGCGAAGCCTCAATCCCCTGAATCTCATCATTGATTTTCTTACTACTCTCAGTATGACGCGTATTAACCCACTTGGTAACATTTCCTGGGCTCCCTGCCAATGCACCGCTTCCAACTGGTTCAACGCCCTTGAAGAAGGCAAATGCATTATCCACACCCTCGGCCATTTTCCCGCCGAGCCGATACATTTTTTGAACAATATCTATTATTAAGGTCACTAGTTTGAGAAGGTCTAAAATCTACATACTCCAACTGAACAGTTCATTTTTTTATTTTAATCAAGAAAATTATTAATACCTATAAACCTATTCATCAAATTCTAACTCTTCCTTAATACATTTTCCATTTTTATCCTATTATGTTATCTCTAATTTACAAAATAAAACACCTAAATAACTTAAATTGTTTAGATGTCTTTATTACCGCATTTACTTATTTAATATTACTCATCATCTTCATCATAAAATAATTTTTTAGAAATTCAGTAAATGATCCCGCTATATAAAAATATTTTCTCGAGCAGTTTCTTCTATGACATAGTATTATCCTCTTGCTTTATTTAAAATTTCACGCATAACCGGTTCCTTTCCTTGAATATGATATTCCACCATGAACGAATCCCGTTTTATAGGTTTCCCACTATATACTGGTTCAATCCTTCCTGGCACTGTGAATAAAATTGTACGTAAAGATTCAAACGAACTTAAAGATAATAAGATTATGAAAGAGAATCCAGAGGACTAACTCCCGGATTCTTTTGTTAGAAAAATAATATCTAGCTAAAAGTTCTGCTTTCCAAGTATTTTATAGCATCAGAAAAAGGTCATATTTATGCATACCACTCATTATCTGAAAACTGGTCAGCATTTTCATTAGGTTTTACGTTAAATTCATTAATGAACCTTTTTATTTCCGACATAATTATTACTTGGTCTTTTCTGTCTATAATAAAACCTCTATGATTATTCCAACTCTTATCAATCTCCAAGTTTATACTTATCTCTCGCTCACACCAATCCATAAAATCATACATAATCAATGTAAAACAAATGTTTAACTTATCAATTGCCATCCACAGTTTCGCCTTTCCATCCTCTATTTCTTGTATGCGGATTCTTAAATTATTATCCACATACCACCGTGTATTTTGATTTTGTTTTTCCTCAATCATAATCATAACCTCCTGCTACTTATACAAACCCATTAACACATCTATTGCTGGAGTTGATTTTGTGCTGCCGTATATTACATCTTCTCATGAACCATATTTGTCAAAAAGTTGTTTTGGTGTAGGTTCTTTCTCTCTACCATACTTTTATTACATTTAGTCCCTCAAGGTTATTGGAATCAAGATATGATTGTATTCTATCCAAATTTCGCTTTTCAACCTTCTTTCTTGCAATTTCTTCAATCGACATTCCTTCATTTTGAAGTTTAGTAACCTACCTCATTTGTAAGCTGATTGCTTTTTTATTCCAATTTCTTAAGATACTTCAAGTTCTTGCAAAAGCAACTTCCTCTAGATTAATCGATTCAGAATTTATCTATAGGCGACCCTTGTTTATGTGAATATCCATAAACAGCATCAGAGTTAGCCTCAATTTCTTTTGCTATTTTAGGATTACTTAGAGGATCTATTTTACCTGCAACACCACTATCCTCCTTACCTAAACCACCATTTTTTATTCTCTCCACAAGCGAATCCTCAATCCCCTGAATCTCATCATTGATTTTCTTACCGCTCTCTGCATGGCGTGCATTAACCCTACTCGGTAACCTTCCCTGGTGTCCACCACCTTGCTTCTCTATCAATGTACCGCATCCAGCTGACAGTTTCACAAATAATCCAAGGCCAGTTGTTACTTTGATCCTTTTTACAACTTTCTCCTTACTATCATCGTACACTGTACATGGCCATTATAATCTATAAAAACAGCAACAAAGATGTAACACTTAGTGCACTTATAAAATTATAATGTATCTTTTCTATGCTAAAGCGCGAAAAAGCACTCGTCGTCTATTGTAGACAATGAACTGCACCCCAATTGTTAGACACGACTAACAATTGGGGTGCAGTTCATATCAAGCGCTTTAAGTTCGTAAGTTTTATAGCGACAGTATGACACCTATTACATGTTGTAACAAGTAATACATTAATACTTACGACTTTGTACGAGTTCGTTAGTTTAACTTCCATGTCATTGTATTTGTTACCCAGTAAAATGTCGTCTCGTCTAAACTTGTACTCCTCTTTCAATTAAATCATTGCATATAGTAGCCCATGATGGTACAACCATCATGAGTCTCTACTTTTAAACAACTGATTCATTTTTTATCAACTTCAAATAAATTCTCTTCACCTGTATGTTTAAAGAGCTTTATCGTTTTCATACATATATAAGCTTATAAAGTTACTATAACCCCTTGCGCCTACTTAGCATCATGAATAAAATCATTTTATCCAACATTAACTTAATCTCCATCTAACAGTTAAAATATTCTTTTAAAAACACATAAAATGCTGGCCAAGTTTCCTTTAACTCTCCGCTTAAAAGTAGCTCATCTCCACCTTCAAAATTAACCGAGTAAACTTTATCAGTTACACTATCAAGTACTAGTACAGCATTTGCTGACATTTCACTTAAAACTAGATACTTTTTAGGAAATCCATGTTCATTTCGAGCAATAATTGTGTATGATTCAATACTATTCTCTTCATCTACAACATCTAGTAACTCGTAAGGAACGTGTTCTTCCCAAAAAGGTCCTGCATATCGATAATAAAATTCTCTGAATGTATCAGATACTTCTACACCTAGGTTAGTTAATGTCTCCTTCACTTTATTCTTATCTTCACGTTTATAAATATCTTCTTCAAGAGCTTGGTCTAATTCATCAGGCAAAGCATTCATTGTAATTCCCTCCTAAAACTTCATTCCCTCTAGATTTCCAATAATTTATAGAATCTACTTTTTGAGTGCTCTTCTTATTGGCTCATCCATGGGATAAAATGGATTTAACTTCCCTTTATACGGATGTAATGGTGCCCTTTTGGCATTACTAATGTTATGATACCTAGTCGATGTTTCAAATAATGGACCCACTCCCTTTGTTCGAACCATATTCCAATCAATATCCCCTCTTTGATAGACTTTATAACTAAAGCCTTTTCCTTCTTTACCTGCATTATACTCTACACTTAAAAGCTCCTGCTGGCTGCAGCCTTGAATCCAGATTTTCTCTAACTATTTTTACGTTTGTATATGGTCATATCTGTTTTTCTTTCTACATTCAGATACATTATTATTAATCCTCCCAGCTTCTTTGCATAAAAATAGAACCAACGCTTCTTCTATTAGAAACATTGGTTCTATTCTTAGTTATAATATAAATCTATTTCTTCTTTTCATTACATCTTTAATTTAGAGCAAAAGGTGGTTAAATAGCAGAATATTTTAAAACTTTTTTTTAGTTTCATCAACTTAAAACTACTTTTTAATTTTATCTACCACTCTGCTCCTTTTCCCCTACTCACTGCTTAATTACAGTTACGCAGTAGGTTAGGACAGAATTTTGCATTGAAAAATATTATTACCCTTCAAATTTATCCCAAATCACTGTTCCTTTTCCAAGAATATTATTATCAAATGCCTCCAAAGCATTGTCTCCTACCCACCCTGTTGATTTGAATAATCTTCCTGATTCTGATATGTATAAATCTAACCCGAAATCATATAATGAACCTATAGGAATAACTTTATCATCAATAAAATCATCTAAGCCAAAACACGAACTATCTAACACACCTATGACTTCCTTAATACAAGTGGTATGTTCAGATATGTCCTTAGTAACCCCATCTGGCCAAATCCTTTCAACATTGAATTGTAATTCTCCAAACTCCTCCATAAATTTTTTTGCACTTTCAAAAACTTCAAAGTCTCTTTCTTCAAGAAACTTTACATTTTCTAATATGTCTATTTTTCTATCCTCATACCATCCCGCTTTTTTTAATTCTTCTATTGTCTTATTTGATATTTTCATTTTCATTCCTCCTATTAATCAATATTATAGAAATCCAAAAACGTTCTACTACAATTCTTACAAGGTTTAGCAAAGCCACCTGGTAAGTTTTCTGTTCTAAGCACAAAATTATTATAGTGCTCATAAACAAGTTGTTGGAAATGAAGATATTAGCAATATTTAATCATGTTTTCCTTTAACTTCCCATACTCTATGTCTACCTTTTCCATTTAATTCATTTTCCTATACTTGTCTGGCCATTCCCCTTTCTTCTTTTGATTTTTGACATACAAAAAGCTCATTCCTTCTCCTTTTCAAGTTGGAACAAGCCTTTGAAATTTCATCAAATATGTTTATCAATTTTTTACATTTAATTTATTGATTGCACTGTATAAACTTACTTCTACCCCGTAAATCTTTTATATCGTTAGAAAATATTTATTAGATCAATTTAAACAAAACCCTTGTGAAACGCTCGACTAGCGCATTCTTTAATCAATAGAAAAGTTGTATCTTTCCAAAAACTTATTTAGTAATGTATCTTTATTAGATATAACATTTTCAATTTTTTCATAAGGTGTATCACCGTACTCTTCTATAATTTGTTCATTCAAATCAAGCAAAACTTCTTTAACTCTTTGATGTATACTTTCTCGACATCTTATCACAATTGCATAGTACCAATCTTTTTTATTAAATTTAATCAAAATAAAACTTTTTGGTTCTTTAAGACTCTTTATTAAACGAATAATCTCTGTTTCAGATTCATAATCTTGTATGTGCTCCATCTTATTTTCTCTTGTTAAATCAATGGGAATTCCCATTATCTCGCCTATTTGCTCCACTAGTTCATCAGTATATTCGTTAGGAAATTCATATTCATATTGCACTAAAAAACCTTGTTCCATATATCCTCTCTCCTCAATAAAATTAATCTGTAATGATGCTACCATTTCTCAGCTTATATATATTCCCTAAAGCATCATAAATATTTAAGGTAATATTTTTATAATCTGTACTAAAAGATTTTAATACATTATCGCAACTTAAACATACATCTCTTTCTGTATATAAATGTATTACTCCTTCAGCATCATAATTATCCTTCAGTTTATCACTAATACCTTCTATTATCTTATACTCTGTGTCTTTATCCCTTAAATATCCTTTCTCTAAATCAATTTGATTGTCTGAATTCACCTTAAGCACATCTTTATAGTATCTTCTATCTTCTAATTTTTTCGAAGAAACTCAGCCAGGTACTGACGTTACCTCTCCATTTTTGTTAAGGTTTCCATATTTGCTAAAGGATTTTAATTCTCCTTCAAAATGATTTTTGATATTTACCTCAGCATAAGCAGTATTACCAAGTTTAAATCCTGTCATATCCTCTTTTTGATATTTAGGTGGCAATAAACTTCTAGATGCATCTGCTTTATCCTTCAATCGTCGATAGTTATTTAAAGTTTTATCCAATCCCTCCGTAGGAACTTTCTGCTCACTCTTCAAATTCAACTCATCAAAAAACTCCGCCGATTTCTTTTCCAATACAGGTTCATTTCCCACAGATGCTTTCTTCTCTATATTCAGCGAAAGATTATCGAGTTTCTCCCCAGATAACCGGTTCGCATTTTGCGCTCGCCGCCCTGGCCAACTTGCTTCCTTATCAATGTACCGTCTTCAGCTGCTTCAACGCCTTTGAGTGTAGCTGTTATATAATCTACATCTCCCGCTATTTTTTGGCCGAGCTGATACATTTTGTTTTTTCTATGTTTTTCTATTTTTAATCTGACCAGCTGGAAATAATCTAATTATTATTTTACCTATATGAATTGTTGATTGAAACTATTTTTACACTAAAACAAAAGAGGCTATCCCATAAGCAAGTGAAACCAACTTATGGAACAGCCCTTTTATTTTGAATACCTATTAATCATGTAATTTGTTTAAAAACTCAGTGAAAGTACTTGCTACATAAAATACATTTTCTCTTGCTACTTCCTCTGCTTCTTCCGCAGTAATCCCTTCACTTTCCATCGGTGCTTCTTTTTCCCATGCATCTTCATGTTCCCAAAAGACAACAATTGGATTGTCTTCATAATTTTTATAATCAAAGCAGATTAAATTTCCAGCTGGATCAATTCCAAATGGTACTAGTTCCTTTGGTAATGTATCTTTATATTCATTGTAAATATTATAAATTCCCGTGTGACTTTCTGAATTATATTTTAATAATGATCCGAAAACACGTTCTTGTCCATTTACATGGAATACTTCTGGTTCCGGATATGCCCCATGATTTATTTTTACACATTCAATATAATCATTCGGAAAAGCCACTCCAATTTTCCGACTAACTTCTACACTATCCTTCTCACTTACTTCATCTCTTTTAAAATCCCATTGTATTTTTGTCATCTAACTCCACCTCCCCAAAGTCTATTTCCACCTAAATGATTTACACTGTGAGTATCATATATTACTAACTGCATTTTTCCAGGTATTTGATGATGACGCCAAGTTAAATCTGATATACGTGGTAATTAGGGATAAAAAAGAGGCTACCCCATGGTTATTAAACCTTCTAGGGAACCCCTTTCAAATTCAAAACTGTCCAAAAAATTATTGAGAGAATCTACACGAACGTATTAGAAGGCCTTCATTTAGAGTAATCATATATTAGGAATAAGCTCAACTTCAATTTCGTATATCCCAAACTTCTTGTCACTATAATAAATACTTCTGTCTATCTTATCCATTTTAGATATTTGTAAAAGTAAATCATTATCTATTATCTTAAAATACTGTCCTAATGGTTTTGTAGATACTTCTTCAAAACAACCTAGTAAAAGATCTTTTACCTTTTCTTTCTTCCTTGTTTCACATCTTACTCCGATATACATCATTTCAAATTGATCGTCAGGAACTAAAAATGTATCAATTACTATGAATTCTTCTGTTTCTTCATTTTTCAAAATATATACTTTACCAGTTCCATAATCACTTGGAGAAAATTCTCCTCCAAAAAAAAGCTTATCTTCTATGAACTCTTCTGTAATTGTAACATTTATTTCCTTAGCCATTTGAATTAAAACTTCATCTTCGATATTACTTCTCTCATAATGAAGAAGGTATTCCGTAAACATATTCTCGATCCCCCATTTCAGATTTAATTATGATATTGTTTATCATAATTAAGGTTAATTTTAATATTTGGATATCTATCCATAAATTGCGAAATTACTCCTCTACAACTAGCACATGGTGATAATTGTGTATATAAATCAATGCTGCCTTTGACATCATAGTTATCACCTAATTTTCCGGCGATATTTTCTAACAATTTAGCTTTTGTATCAAAGAGTGCATCTTGATTGTCTATTTTTGATGTCTCGAAAACTCTTTTATCTTCAGGTTTTAACAGAGCTATATTTTCATTTTCTACAAATTGTTTCACTTCTGCAGGAGATAAACTCCCGCCCTTCCCAATATCATCTAGACTAGAAAACTTACTGAAAGATTTAATCTTCGTGTTTAGGTCTCCTACTTTAACATCTATCATTGAGTAATTACCCCCATTACCTCTTTTTTGCTTTTTTGTTAAAATAGGCTGAATGGTATCTTTAAATTGTTCAATAGAATTCTTAAGCTGAGAATGTACTAAGGGATCATTACCTATTAATTCTTTAATTCTAATCTCTGCAATAGCTTCAGATATATTCTTTGAGTAACCTGTTATGGCGCTAATCTCATTCATTTTCCCTTTAATTTCTAATGAACTGATTTCATTTCCAATTTTAAGGAGTATATGTTCATTATTATTTAAAATGTGTACAACCTCGTCTGAAGAGTAAGCGTCAAATATTCCCCACCTGTCATTTGTAAATAACCCATGAGAAAATCTCCTTACATACTACATGTGGAGGTTTTTTTATGGGAAAACACCTATTAGAAAAAGAATGAGAAGCTTATATTCAAGACTATAAAAACAGTGGATTATCAAAAGTTGCTTGGTGTAAAAAACAGAACCTACCGGCTCATCGGCTTTACTATTGGTTGAAAAAATTATCACCTCAAACAGAAAATCAGAATAAGAATGAGCGTGTGGATTGGCTCTCTATGAATGTCCCTGTCATAGAAGAAAAAATACGTGCCATCATTCGAATTCATATGAAAGAAGCAACCATTGAACTGGATGTGCCCTTTACTCCACAGGTACTCCTACAAGTGATGCAGACGGTGAAACAACAATGATATCAGAAGTATCGATTGAAAAAGTATATCTTGCACAAGGAGCAACAGATTTACGTAAATCGATTGATGGATTAGCGGCTATTGTAAAAGAAGAATTTGAGTTAGATCCCTTTTCTTCTTGTTTATTTGTTTTTTGCAATCGCTCACGCGATAAATTAAAAATTCTTGTTTGGGAACATAATGGTTTCTGGTTACACTATCGCAGATTGGAAAAGGGAACGTTCTTACCATATCAAAGCGACAATTGAGATGGCTTCTTGACGGATTTGCTTTTCACCAAAAACAAGGGCATCAAGCTGTACATGCGAGAACCATTTTATAAAAATCATATATGAAAAGGAATTTGGATGATTTTGTCGAATGTGCTTATCTATGAAAACAACACTTTCTCATTCAAATCAACCTACAATTGAATCACTTCAAGCTCAAGTAGAAGAACTCACGGCAAAAGTGAGATGGTATGAAGAATAATTTCGTTTGAGTCAACAAAAACGGTTTGGTACGTCTAGCGAAAAAATACCTAATAATCAACTCGCTTTAGAACTGTTTAATGAGGCTGAGAAAGAAAGTGATTCTGAAACACCCGAACCAGCTGTTGAAACGATTACCTATCGTCGCAAAAAGAAACGTGGTCATAGGGCTGAGTCTGTCCAAAACCTTCCGATTGAAACGGTTGAATATCGTTTACTTGATGAGGAACAGGTTTGTTCGTGCTGTGGTGGTGCTTTGCATGAGATGAGTGTAGAAGTCCGAAAGGAACTGACGATTGTTCCTGCGGAAGTAAAGGTAACAGAACATAAGAGATACGTATACGCTTGTCGTAAATGTGAATTAGACGAGGTATCCACACCGATTGTAACGGCCAAGATGCCAGCTCCTGCCTTTCCTAAAAGTATCGCTTCCCCATCGATTATGTCCTATACTATGACACAAAAATATGTAGAAGGGTTGCCTCTTTATCGTCAGGAAAAGCATTTTGAGCGAATGGGGATCTTTTTATCACGACAAACGATGGGAAATTGGTTATTATATGGGGCTGATCGATGGTTAGCGGTTTTATATGAAAGGATGCATGAACATCTACTTATTCAAACTATTCTTCATGCGGACGAAATAACCTTCCAAGTCTTACGCGAACCCGAGCGGGCCGCAACAACCAAGTCCTATCTATGGTTATATCGTACAGGACGAGAGGATACCTCTATTGTTCTCTATGACTATCAGCCCACAAGAGCAGGAGAACATCCGAAGCGTTTTTTAACTGGTTTTCAAGGGTATTTACAAGTAGATGGATATAGTGGTTATCATCAAGTACCGGATGTCACTCTTGTGGGATGTTGGGCGCATGCCAGACGGAAGTTTGATGAAGCCTTAAAGGCTTTACCTGATTCACAGAAGGGGAAAAAAGTGAAGGCGAGCGAAGGTTTGCACTTCTGTAATCAACTCTATTCGATCGAAAGGAAGCTCAAACATGTCAACCCTACCGAGCGATATGAGCAGCGTCTTAAGCAAAGCAGGCCCATTCTGGACCTTTTTTCGGTATGGCTTCATGAACAGAAAGATCGTGTTTTACCAAAAAGCGCTCTAGGAAAAGCTATCACTTATTGTTTGAATCAATGGAATCATCTTGAAGCTTTTTTATTAGACGGTCGTTTAGAAATCGATAATAACAAAAGTGAACGCTCTATTAAACCATTTGTGATCGGAAGAAAAAATTGGATGTTCTCAAATACACCGAGAGGTGCTAGAGGAAGTGCCATCATGTATAGTGTGGTTGAAACCGCAAAAGAGAACAATTTAAGTCCCTATCATTATCTTCTATATTTGTTTGAAACGCTCCCAAATATCGATTTAAACAATAAAGAGGAAATTGATAAAGTCTTACCGTGGTCAATGGATTTACCATCTAGTTGCAAAGTACCGAAAAAAGTGAAGAAAACAAAAAGTAACTCTAAAATCAACCTTTGTTGTATATTTTGGAGTTACTTGACGTTTACAAAGATGATTAAGTGGCAAGGTATTTTAAAACTAGTTTTCAGTTCCATCAACTTAAAATCACTTTTTAATTTTTTTCTATTACTCTTCCACCTACTCACTGCTTAATTACAATTATGCAGTAGGTTAGGACATAATTTTTCATTAGAAAATTATTATTATCCTTCAAATTTATCCCAAATCACTGTTCCTTTTCCAAGAATAATATTATCAAATGCCTCCAAAGCATTGTCTCCTACCCAACCTGTTGATTCAAATATTCTTCCTGATTCCGATATGTATAAATTTAGCCCGAAATCATATAGTGAACCTATAGGAATAACTTTATCATCAATAAAATCATCTAAGCCAAAACACGAACTATCTAACACACCTATCACTTCCTTAATACAAGTGGTATGTTCAGATATTGTCTTAGACCCATTTGAACGAATCTTTTCAACATTGATTCGTAATTCTCCAAACTCCTCCATAAATTTTTTTGCACTTTCAAAAACTTCAAAGCCTCTTTCTTCAAGAAACTTTACATTTTCTGATATGTCTATTTTTCTCCCCTCGTACCATCCCGCTTTTTTTAATTCTTCTATTGTCTTATTTGATATTTTCATTTTCATTCCTCCTAGTAATCAATGTTATAGAATCCAGAAAACGTTCTACTACAATTATCACAAGGTTCAGCAAAGCCACCTTGTAGGTTTTCCGTTCTAATCATAAAATTATCATAATGGTCGTAAACACATTGTTGGAAATGAAGATATCATTCATAGTGATTTTGTCTTTGACGCGCTCTGTCGTTTGGACATAGGAACAGCAATTGTTTCTTTCATGCCGATGATATTTCGAGTTTTATATTTATCAATCGTTAAATCTCATATGAAGGGAGCATACTCCCTATATTTGGATTTATTATATGATTTCTATGCCAATTTTTTATCTGTTAGCATCCTGAAATTGGAGTTATAATCTAATAACCTTTAACTAGTCATTTTTTATTCATATTCTTAAAAACTCTTTTATGAAACTGTCCATATTTATAGCATATGTTAACTACTAAAAAAACAATGAATCAGCCTACTTAAATTTCAGCTGATTCATTTAATCTTTTCACTGCATTATTACAATTATGAATTCATCTATATATAGTATTCTCCTAGTTTTTATACCATTTATTAATTCTGTTAGTTTATGCATCTAGGTACTACTTAATTTTGCAGTAAAAAACTATTTGTAAAATAGAATTTCTCTTTCTTAGATATTAGAATAATATTGCTTTAAATTATTTATGCCCTTAATAAAATTTATAATAGAATTTTCATCTGCCATTAAATTACTTAAATAAAGTAAAAAATCAAATTCATCTTCATCATCTCCGAAGGTTAAAACGAATGGGCTTATATATGGTTTGTATATAATATTACAGACAAGGACTTCCTTTATTTTCATTCTGAAATTACGCTTACCATCATCTAATATTTCATTTGTGCAATTTATTTCATCTGGCTTAGTTTCATACCTTTTATCATTATATTGGAAATATAATTTGCCATCGTCAATATATAGCCCTAATAGCTCACCATCTTCACTAAATCCACCTTCTCCATTTTCTATATCATTTATACTATTTGCATCAACTAGTGAATATCCTTCTGGTGTTATATTAATATATGTGTTCTTTTTAGAATAATTATCTAAAAATATCATAACTAACTCCTCCTAATGAATTAACCCTAATAGTGTATTTATTACATCATCTTTTTTCATGGATTTTTTAATAATACTACTCCAAATTTCGTCGTCATTTATATATGTGCCTTCTTTAATTAATTTCTTCTTAGTTTTATTAAATAACCATTGTGAATCTGGACCTATTGGATTATCATATTTTTCCATATTCCTCGCTTCTAATCCTGCTCTTTCTTCTGCTGTCATGTCTGCTCTAGCTGTAACTTTCTGTTGATTACGTGCATCAACAACATGTTTTGCTATGTCTTCTTTAGAAAATCCTTCCGAAGTCATTCTTTTAATATCAATTTCTAATTGTTTAGATGCTTCAAGATAATCCTTCCTAACATTTTTCATTCCTTTTACCCAATCAACATCAGTAAAATCATATTCTGGTTTATGGTATGCAGTACCTTCATTTGGTAAATACCCATATGCTCCATTATCATCAGGGTGTATCTGCTTAAGTACATCTGGCTTTACTTCTTCTAAGGGTATTCCTTCACCAGTTTTACCTACTCCAGCTTTTCTTATCCCCTCTTCTGGAACTTTCTCCCCAGATAACCGGTTCGCATTTTGCGCTTGCAAATGTTCAACATAGTAGCCTTCTTTAAATTTAAGATTATCCGTACCCTTAGCAAGCGAAGCCTCAATCCCCTGAATCTTACCATCCATAAACTTAGTACTCTCTGCATGGCGCGTATTAACCCACTCGGTAACCTTCCCTGGGCCAGCTTGCTTCCCTATCAATGTACCGTCTTCAGTAAATTCAACGCCTTTGAGTGTAACTGTTACATAATGTACACCCCCGGCTATTTTTTTGCCAAGCTGATACAGTTTTTATTTTTCAGATTTTTCTACTTTTAGGCTTTCTGGTCTCACACGGTCAAGCGTAATATTTTTGCTATCTCGTAATGAGAGCACTACATTTAGGTTGAAACTAATTTCTCCATCTCACAATTTTGCTAGTACTCTAAGATTATTTGTTGCTTTGACACTTTTTACAATGTTTCTCTACTATCGTCTTACACTGTATATAGCCATTAAAATCTATAAAACAGCATTAAAATTTAACACTTCATGCATTTATAAAAATATAATGTATCTTTTCTATGCTAAAGCGCAAAAAAGCACTCGTCGTCTATTGTAGACAATCAAGTGCTTTAAGTTCATTTATATTCTTATGGTCATATGGACGCAATTTCATGAAGTTCTTACTTCTCACAATAGATTTCAAAGAGGAAGTGTCCGTATGATAACACTTGTATCAAGTCGTTTCATGCCATTCTAAAAAAAGAATTACACTGCACACAATATGTCATGTTTAAGCAAACAACTCTAGCATTATTGCAATACATTGAGAGATTTTATAACTGTAAGCGAATCTATATTTACACCCGTTATAAAACTCCTCAAGCAATAAAAAATTGGGTTAAAGAAATCGCTTAGATTTAACTTTTTTGTGTCCACGCTATTGACTCAAATTCACACATACCTTAATAATACATCTTATTTTATATTTTTTTATCAAAATCTATACTAGCAATTAACCCCTTTTACTCATTGCCTCAACAAATTTACTAATTGTTTCATTATCCTTTAACAAACTACTAATATATAACAAAACATCAAATTCCTCTTCGTCAATATCATAATACATCATTCCTGGGTCAACAACTGGTTCATATTGAATTTCACATACCTTTTGATTCGAACTTAATATAATAAATAATCTATCAGTTTTAGTAATGTATTTATTACTACAATTGATATTATTTTTATTAAGCTCATATGATTTTGTATTTATTACAAAAAATAATTTTTTATTATAAACATATAAACCATATAATATATTATTATCCGTTATCCCTCCAACTCCATTTATAATACTATTAATATTCTCTATTTTGTACTCGTTGTCATGCAATACTATTTTTGAATCTATATCAAAATAATTCCTTAAAATAATCACACTATATATCCTCCTTTAATGCTTTAATCCTAACAAAGTATTCAATACATCATCTTTTTTCATAGAACCATTTATAACTGCATCCCATACTTCATCATCAGTAGGATTCAATTTCAAATCTTCCAACTTAGCCTTCTTAGATTTAAATAACCATGTTGCATCCGGACCTACCTTATTTCCATACATTTTCATATTCCTTGCTTCAATAGGTGCTAAATCTTCTGGGTTCATTTTTGCTCTTGACAATATTTTATCTTGATTTCTCATTTCGACCACTTTATTGGCTATTTCTTGTTTACTGGCTCCATTTACAACCATTAAATCAATTTCTCCTTGTATCTTCCGTGATTGTTCTAGGTATTCTTTTCTAATAATATGATTATTTTTAGTTGCCTCTATATCTGTAAAATCATACTTTGAATATGTTGTACCTTCATTAGGTGAATAACCATATGCTGCCTTTTTATCAACATGAATTTCTTTAAGTACCTTTTCACTTACTTCTTCTATAGGAATCCCTTCACCAGTAACACCTATTCCAGTTTTTCTTATCCTCTCCGCAAGCGAAGCCTCAATCCCCTGAATCTTACCATCCATAAACTTAGTACTCTCTGCATGGCGTGCATTAACCCACTCAGTAACCTTCCCTGGGCCAACTTGCTTCCCTATCAATGTACCGTCTCCAGCTGCTTCAACGCCTTTGAGTGTAGCTGTTACATAATCTACACCCCCGGCTATTGTTTGGCCAAGTTGATACATTTTTTCTTTTTCAGATTTTTCTACTTTTAGGCTTTCTAGTCTCACGCGGTCAAGCGTAATATTTTTTCCATCTTGGAATGATTGTACTATATTTGAATGAAAAGTAGTTTCTCCGGCACAAATTTCACTAATAATCCAAGGATAGTTATTACTTTGATCCTTTTTACAATTTTGTCTCTACTATCGTCATACGCTGTACATAGTCATTAAAATCTATAAAACAGCATTAAATTTTATTGTATCTTTTCTATGCTAAAGCGCAAAAAAGCACTCGTCGTCTATTGTAGACAATCAAGTGCTTTAAGTGTTTATAAGTATCAATATTTCATAGTAACATCATGGCATCTTTTATACGTCATAACAAGTTCTCTCTTTTGGAGAAATACTTCACTTACATTGCAACATCTTGATATCCTACTTTACCCACTTCTTCATTTATTAGCAGTATACCTAACCCATTTTCTGTATCCCACGTACAGTCGAAGGATAACCCAATATATCTACCTTCAAGGCTTTTCGCATATAGTACAGAAATTCCAACTAAACTTATTCTATCAAGAAGTTGATCAATCGTTTCAATCAAAGGATAATTTTCATTAAACGTATCATCATAACCAAGTTCATTTCGTTTTTGTTTGTAATAATCTAACAAGGGTTGTAAAATGTTATGCTGTAGTTGCTCCCAGTTTTGAATGAATGAATTATATGCTATATATTGTTTTTCTAAAAATTTACCATCCTTTTCACCGCTTACCGATAAAGAAATTTCAACTTCTTTTCCACAAAACTCAACATTAGTGTCCTTAAACCATACATAGTCATATTCGAGTTCCCCAAAAACTGCATCATTTATTATCATTTTGCACTCTCCTTTAATACATTTCTATTTTGTAGCAAATCCTCCCTGCATTTATCTCTCCAACCCCACCAAGATGTCCAAATGTACTGTTTATGCTTGAAGGTACAAGTTGAATCATTTTCACATCATTTAATTCATACCATGTTAAATTGTTTGTGAGTCGGAAATCTTCTATATCGCTTGCTGTAATATTCCCTAGCTTCATTCCAAATTTGCTCGCTAATTCAGGAGATTTATTAAGCTGCTCAGCTAATTTTGCTTAAGCAAAATTAGACCGTCTAGCTTTATTTCCGTGTTTGCTACCAGTCCCACCGTACATACGGTCAATTTCCATCTGAGCTTTTGATACTGGTGAAAAATCAGGAACTCCATTCTTATATTAGATCCCTTTTACACCCACCTCATCTAAAATACGTTTCACCTCTGGGTCTGGCGGTGGTTTAAGCGTACATAGTGATTCACCTCGTAGTCCTTCAAATCCGTATAGGCATTATGCAGTTTACCAATTGCTTCAAGCTGATCTTTATGATGAAAATAAATACTTCCATCTGAATCTAGTTCTTGTATTCTTTCCTGAATATCTTTTACAAGATTATTAGCTTGACGTAAGTTGACAAATGCATCTTTTGTGAGTTTATTCATACCGTCTTTCATATCTTGCCAAGCCCTTACCTTATAGTGAACATCCATTTTCCTCATCTCCTATTCCTATATCAGGTAAAGTTACTCTTGAGGTTGTAATTTATTATGCAATTCTTCATCCTGTTTTCTCATTTCTTCGCAAACATTTCCTACAATCACTGCCGCTCGCTCATAATGTTTTGCTAGTTTCAATATTTTATCTACTATCTTTGGATACACCTCTATCATTCGCATTTGTCTCTATTACCCCTGTAAGTTGCTTAGATTTAATTTTTTTGTGCCCAATATATTGACTCAGATCCATACAGGACATGATGCTTTTCAGATGCTCCTTCTTATATGCCTCAAACCCTGCCTTTAAGTTTTCACTAACCCTTGTCTTACTTCTAACTTTAATAGTTCCTTAGGATTAAAAAATTAACTCGTAATAAACAAAAAGCATTAAATATTTGGATTATAAATCCTTATTTAATGCTTTTCGCCTTACTTCTCTTTATTTTAGAGACTACCATATTCTTCTATAATTGCTTTATCCGCACAAAACTTATAGAAATTTTTTATCAATTCATCAATATCTTGCTTTCTTACTATTTTTTCTAACCACACTTCTGGAATTCCATCCATGTTATAATACATTCCTGCTAATGTTCCTGTTATAGCAGCTACTGTATCCGTATCTCCACCCAAGTTCACTGCCTTTAAAACCGCTTCTTTAAATGATGTTGAATTTCCCAAACACCAAATGGCAGCCTCTAAAGTATGCACTACATATCCATCTGATAAGATTTCATTTATAGGTATACTAAAAAAATCATTTTCAAAAAGCCTTGAATAATGTTTCAATTCATCTTGGTATTTATGGCTTTTATCAAAATTTTTATCAAATAGCCTTTTAACTACTTCTAATGATTCTTGAGGATTATCATTATGGTAAAGCCTTATCAAACATTCAATATAAATAATGGAACCTACTATAGCACGAGGATGAGCATGAGTAATTTCAGTATATTTTTTTATCATTTCTACTTTTTTTATAAAGTCAAACTCATTATATAGTATAAAAGCCAATGGTGCTATTCTCATTATTGCACCATTACCATTATCAAACTCAGCTTTTCCACCACATTTTTCTGGTGAATATCCTTCTTCAAAACGAATAATAGCATCATTTGTAGTTCTTCCAATATCAAACATTTTTCCAAACGGAGTCCAATATCCCTCCTTTTTATATTTAATAAATTTATCCATTAAAATACTTATGTTTTCTTCTTTTATCAGATTTTCCATTAGACAAAAAGTCAAAGAGGTATCATCTGACCATGTTCCAGGTGGTTGGTTATAGGTTCCATATCCACTCACCTCATCTATATAAAATGTGTCTCTTTGCTTAAATTCAACTGGAACGCCTAAAAGATCCCCAGTAATTCCACCATATATTGTGGGGAAAACTCTTTGTTTAATGCTCAAGCTAAGAAAAGACTTATTATCATCTTCCCATCTATCAATCATTCTTCTGCCAGCCATTTCTATCACCTACTTTATTAAATCTAAAATCAAATGTATCTTTCCATCACTATCAACATTTGCACTTTTTATAACCATCTCTTGTCCTGAATTAAAAAGTAATTCTGCTTCGGTAGGGATATAACTAATCTTACCTACATAAGCTGCATTAGCTCCCTTAGGAACATTAATTTCCCACGAAACATTCATATGATCAAAAGATGATTCTTTCACCATTGCAGTACTGACAAATCCATTATCTTTAACTGTTTTCCCTACTAAAGAGTCTACCACAATTTTGCCTTCATCATCTATTTTATATAGATTTTTAAATGGTTTTAAATCAGTTCCACGATATACTTGTATATCGTAAGGAACACTTGCTTTATTTAAACCGCTTTTAATATTATCAATTACACTTGATTCTACATCATTCAAAGAGTCTGCAATTCCCCTAAGATAATTATTAATTTTTCTATAATCATCCCCAGTATATTGTCTAATAGCACTTCTTTCACTTTCAGTTAAAGATTCTATCCAATTATCAAAATGCTTACTTCCCCATTCATGTGCTTCCTCTAAATTGCTAAGAGGCTTTTTAGCTTCGCCATTCAGATTTAAATTCTCAAAAGATTGTACTGTTTTCGTCTTAAGCACATTTCCATTTTCTGCAGGAACTTTCCCAATACTTTTACCTATATAATCCACACCCTCGGCCATTCTTCCGCCAAGCTGATACATTTTTTCATTTCCGTATTTTTCTGCTTTTAGGCTTTCTAGTCTCACGCGGTCAAGCCTAATATTTTTTCCGTCTTGCAATGATTGTACTATATTTGAATGAAAAGTAGTTTCCTCATCTCATCTTTTTGGTCATAACGCAAGGCTAATTATTAATTTGATTCTTTTACAATTTTCTCTACAGCCGTCATACACTGTATATAGCCGTTACAAACCATAAAAATTACTATAAAAAGTTTAACACTTGGTGCATTTATAAAATTATAATGAACCCTTTAAATTTTATGCTTAAACGCAAAAAGCACTTGTTGCCTTTAGTAGACAATCAAGTGCTTTAAGTTCATGTATATCCGTATGGTCCTATGGACTCAATTTCATGAAGTTCTTACTTTTTACAATAGATTTCAAAGAGGAAGTGTCCGTATGGATAACACTTGTATCAAGTCGTTTCATGCCATTCTAAAAAAAGAAGTACACTGCACACAATATGTCACGTTTAAGCAAGCAACTCTAGCATCATTGCAATACATTGAGAGATTTTATAACTGTAAGCGAATCTATATTTACACCCATTATAAAACTCCTCAGGCAATAAAAAATTGAGTTAAAGAAATCGCTTAAATTCAACTTTTTTATGTCCACGATATTGACTCAAATTCAGTCTCAATGAAGACTTTGTCTTTAAGCTGGTACTCCATGGTTGATAATTCATTATTTCTGCGAAATATTAATTGATTACTCATCATATTCATCTGATTCATCATCTAAATGCGGAGTTACAGGGTAGCCTGATGGATCATATATATATTCAACACATGATTTTTCATCAGAAATAATAAGAGACACATTATCATCACCACCAAAACGTGAAGGTGGTACCTTTATTTTAACTTGCCATGCATAGCCATTAAAACCATCATAACGTTCATAAAAAGCTATCGATTCTCTAATATTTGTAGGGAGTACCCCTTCCAAATGATTCTCATCATTGTAATCTTGAGAAATTTGAATCACTCTGTCTATATTTAATTTAGGATGTATACTTGGTATTTTGTTTTTATCAACTCCTATTATTAAAAACTCAATAGCTTTTTTTTTATCAGAAATAACCAAAAATTTGTCAAAATCCTGAAAATCTAGTTCAGCAAGCCATACGCAACCATCAATTGCAAAAAACTTATTATAAAATTGAATTGATTGACTTGTATCATTATTTATTGTCCATGGAAGGTAATTCTTATTACGTTCATTTAAATATTCTTGTGCAACATGTAGTGCTTTCGTTACAGTTAGTTTTGGTTCATTACTCATCTAAACACCCCTTAAATATTTCAGAATCAGCAGGTGGCCATCCATACGGTGGCCAATGTCCATTTCTAAGCGAATAAATATAACGTTCAGTAGCAATTATCTCAGCCCTTGTGAAGTTTGCTCTATTCTCCATAATTTTATTGTATACATGCTCTTCTCTTTGTAAAACGGTTTGTTTCAAGTAATTCTCTTTTCCCAACTCTAACCATTGTTGTGCATGTACATTTTCATGATAAGCAGCGATTTGTGACGGTCTTCCTCTAAAATAAATTTTACCTGTCTCAGGATCGAAACCACCTGCTTTTCCTCTTGGTACTATTTTTTTATCAATTACAACTTCAATTCCCTGTTTACTTAACCCCTCTCTATAGGCTTTAAAATCAGCTACTCGCATTATTCTATTTCCATTTTTATCAAATTTAAATACATTCCCACTAACTCTTTTTGTATCCCAATTAGCGAAATCTAATTTACCATCCATAAACTTACTGCTCTCTGCATGGCGTGCATTAACCCACTCAGTAACTTTCCCTGGGCCAACTTTCTTCCCTATCAATGTACCGTCTCCAGCTGCTTCAACGCCTTTGAAGGAAGCTGTTACATAATCTACACCCCCAGCCATTTTTCCGCCAAGCTGATACATTTTTTCATTTCCGTATTTTTCTGCTTTTAGGCCTGCTAGTCTCATGCGGTCAAGCGTAATATTTTTTCCGTCTTGCAATGATTGTACCATATTTTTCCCTACATTTGGGTTGAAACTCTTTACTTCCCCTTGCAATTTCCCAAATGATCCAAGGGTTTTGAATCCTTTTACAATTCCTCCGACACCACCCGTGAAAACATCAAGGCCACCTGAAACATATCTTTCTACTTTTTCTCCTTGACTTAATTTCCGGTGTGTTCCCCAGTCTTCTCCGTCATGGGCACTTTTTACTTGGAGCCCGCCAAATACCAGTGATGCTGCAACCCCTAATGGTGGACAAATGAACATTGCTCCGACTGTTAGAACTCCTAATCCAAAGTCACGCCATGCCTCTAGTTGTTTTTGCTCATCCTCTATTGATCTGTATTCAAACCCTCGCGTCGAAGGAACACGTTTTCTGTATTCTTCATATTCAAGCTTCATGTTTGGATCTTTTCTTTTCCATTCTTCATATTCAGCATGAAGAACTTTATCAAATGCACGTGAGTCTTTGAAAATATCATCCACCGTTATTTTAGGTTTTGTTGTTGTGATCGTTTGCGGTGTGTTACCGTAACTATATGAACCTGGTACTGTAGTTGTTGTTGTAGAGCCAATTCGGTTTGTAGTTTCAAAGTTTTTAATTGATAAATCTCTCATTTTTTGTGCAAATTGATCCATTGTTACTAAAAATGGTTTATCAATATGATCATAAACGACTTGCCCTGCGTCATCACAATATTTTTGTAGAGTCGTATATGCAACATGTAATTCCGCAATTGTTTCAGTCTGATCTTTATGATGAAAATAAATACTTCCATCTGAATCAAGGTCATGTATTCTTTCCTGTACATCTTTTAAAAGACCATTCGCTTGATGTAATTTTACGAATGTATCTTTTGTGATTTGGTTCAAGCCATCTTTCATATCTACCCAATCTTTCGGCTTATAACTAACATCCATTTTTCTTCCATCCCCCATTCCCATATCAGCCGTAGTTATTCTTGAGGTTGTAATTTATTATGTAATTCTTCATCTTGTGTTTTCATTTCTTGGCGAACAACCTCTACAATGGATGCCGCTCGGTTATAATGGTCTGCTAGTTCCAATATTTTATTTAATATTTTCGGATACACGTCTATAACTCGCATCGCTTCTCCTTCAAGATAGAATTGACACTTCTCTAGATTTTTCGCATTTGTCGCTATAGCACCTGAATAAATGTTATATATGCTTTGAAGACGTCTTATAATGTCTTCTATCTCATCATAATTCAATACAATTTCTGAACTGCTACTTGCTCCGCCATCTTCCATTGGTATTTGCATTAATTTCGTCCTCCTAACGAGAATTGTCGTGGATCACTTATTTTCTTATACGGCATTTTTAAAACATCATATAATTTCTTGTTCACCGCATACAGACTAGCCCATTCATAACGCTTACGTTCTACTTCTATTTGAATAAAGTCTTCCCCCTCTGTAAAGTACAAGAAGCATTCCCATTTCCCTCTATCTTCTGCTCTTCGGCTCCGCGGGCGAGACACTGTTTCGATAGCTAGTAAATCCTTTTCAGATAAATCCATTTCTTCAAATGTTCGCTGCTCTTTTTCTGTCATCTTCTTTGTAAAAAAGGTATCTTCAATTTCTCTTGGTTTTCGCATTAAAAACGGAATCCGTTCTAATAATGAAAAATAGACATCTCGCTTCGCTATGTAATGAATTTCATATTCTTCATTTTGTTTTCGTTCTGTTAAGACAGCTACTCTGTCTTTATCTTGTGGCAAAAATCCAATTAATAGATTATTAATTCGCGTATACTCTTGGCTTTCTTGATATGCCCTCAGTAATTCAATCAGCTGAAAAGCCGCTGGTGTCAGCCCATTATTCTCTGTAATAAGCCCTTTCTCTTTCAATTCCGCTGTTGCTTTCGTTATGCAATCTTCATCGGTTAAAGCAAGAATTTCACGCTCTTGTAAGCCAAATATGTACGTGACTCCAGCTGCACCAGCTAATGTGTACAGTTCAGCAGGTGTAAAGCTCCACACTTCTCTTCCCATCTGTTTTATCCTCCTCTCTATTTCAATCTTTTTATATTTTCTACTTCATCCCTATTTGTAAAGGAATGAATGTTCTTATCAAGCTCCTTAAGCGCCTTTGTCTGTCCTTCAAGTGCATCTGCGACTTCAGAATTGTACTGGATGAGCAATTCTAAATAACATAAAAAGGCATCTCGTGTTTTCCCATTCCAACGAGAACCGGTTACATGTGATTTTAGTTCATTTGCTTGCTGGAGTGATTCTTTTACTCCCTTTTCAATCTGCTCTGCATAAGAAATGGCACTCGATATTTCATTTCCATGAATCTCAATTTCTTGACGATGCATTCCCATTCCCCTTTTCCTTCAATACTTTATACAATTTTCTACTCCACTATCTCTAAGAGTTTTTTAACTTATTTTTTTCTGCTTCTATAGCTGCTGCAGCTGTTTGTTCTTCTGAAATTGCTTGTGCCTTATATTCCTCCCATTTTTGATATGCCCTGCTTTTAGCAGACCTTACATTACCTAGGGCTTCGCGAAAATAACTGATTGTCTTGGAGTATTCTTGATCCTTTTGAGGACGTTTTACTTCAAATTCACGAGCTGGAATTTTATCAGATGATAATCCACCATTTTTCGCATCATACCTTTTCTTTGCTGATTCAATCTCTTCAATCAATTTTTCTAATTCTTTTTCCTTACTTTTTAAGTAATCATGCAATTTATCATATTGATCACGCTTCCGTTTACTTTCTGTATACCCGAAAAACTCTAAAAACGAATCCACCAAACTTCCCGACATCATGATCCCCCTTATTTACCTTGATAAGATAATATATTTTTCAATATATTTCGTATAGAATTTCTTGCGATTATATTCTGATTTATTAATATATAATGAATCTTTTTTTATATCAATATTTTACCAAAAAATGATAGTCATTTCACTATCTATTAAGATAGAACACTTC
This sequence comes from Bacillus pseudomycoides DSM 12442, assembly GCF_000161455.1. Classification (GTDB taxonomy): domain Bacteria; phylum Bacillota; class Bacilli; order Bacillales; family Bacillaceae_G; genus Bacillus_A; species Bacillus_A pseudomycoides. The sequence continues at coordinate 2,646,551 of NZ_CM000745.1, read as the reverse complement.
ATCATGCCCACTTTGTAAATAGCAAGTAATTTTATAAAGCTATACAACCCAGAAACTTCCATCAGTAGAATACTTACTGCCAGCGAATAGCAGGTTAAAAATGCGTCTTGTTGAAGAATCTCTTAATTCGAGTTATGGTTATTCTACTCTTTTGAAAAAATACGGTATTCCTTCATTTGAACTGGTTAGTCAATGGATGAAACTGTCTGAAAGGTTTAGTGCTAGAAAATTAAACTACTCCCCTGCTTACTCTGTTCGATTTATTCTAAATATTATAAACTATAATGAGTTAGAGCAAGTAAGTAAGACAGTGTAATGTAAAAAAATGATATAGGAGAAAGATGATGACAATGCAGTTAGTGAAACCAACACACCAGCATAGCAAACAAATCATGGCTTATCGGCAAGCATTCCTAGATGCAAGAGAACAACCGCATGGTAGTTGTTCCTTACAACAATTTGATTCCTTTGACGGATGGCTTGAAAAAGTCACAATCCAAGAAAAGGGAGAAAATTTACCACTAAATCGAGTTCCATCTACTCAGTTTTTGAGCATTGAAAAGGGGAAATTAATCGGTTTCATCAATATCCGCCATCGATTAACACCAGAATTACTGATGGAGAGCGGACATATCGGTTATAGCGTGCACCCGGGCGAACGTCGAAAGGGTTACGCCACTGGGCAACTTCAGCTTTCCTTATTTGAAGCGAAAAAATTAGGATTGGAGAAAGTGTTGATAACTTGTGACAAAGCAAATATCGCCTCTGCCAAAACCATTCAAAAAGTTGGAGGTATCTTAGAAGATGAAGTAATTTCCCAGAATACTGGCGAAATTGTTCAGCGTTACTGGATCAAACTATGATTCCATAAAACCCCAAGAGTCATACTTGAAATCGTATCGAAACTGGATTAAAACGAAAAGAAAAATCGGAGTGAGGAATCACTCCGATTAAAGTCTAACTTTTGAGGTTCAGTACAAAGAACCTCTCCTTATTTCAACTTTCCTTCAAAAACAATTTTTCTTCCGCACGGTTCTACAACTGTTTGTCCATCTTTCTTCACTTCATGAAAGATCGGCTCTTCCATGCGGCGCGAAGGTGCATATCCTTCACGTTCCATACGTGCTAAACAATCTGTAATGCTTTCGTTCTCTTGTACTTCAAATTTTTTCTTATTAGGTTGTTTTGTCATGCCCTAACCTACTTTCTATTTTTCTTGATGCGAATTGACTTTTCATATATGTGATATATAGAAGTGCAATAATTGCCATTATTATCATAACTGCTATAAAAAAGCTTGTATACTGTATTTTTTCTATAAATACGCCTCCTAATACAGGTCCCATAATACTTCCTATACTAAAGGCAATTCCGGATAATATATTCCCTGCTGGCAGTAAGTGTCTTGGTAATAAATCCGTCATAAAGCCAAGTCCTAATGAGAAACATGAACCGATTACCATTCCAGCTAAGAGCATGCACCCAAATACAATCCAATAATACCCGTCAAACACCGCAGCAAGTAAGAAAACTACTGTACTGATGCTGAATGTCCACGTTAAAATGCGATCTCTTCCATATTTATCACTTAATATACCAAGTGGAATTTGTGTAATAATTCCCCCGATTGCAAATGCGGGTAATAAGAAGGATACATCAGAAACAGACCAACCTTTTCGAAGTGCATATACTGGCAAATTACTATTCAGCATTGCTTCTAACGCACCGTATGCCAAAGGTCCCATAAGTGCAATCCACGCAAGTACAAATACTTGCTTATAACGAGAAAGCGATGATTCATTTTCTTTCCCTGTTTCATCTTGAGCTGGAAAAGCATTTTTAGTTGGAAGTAATAGCAACCACCCTATTAAGCAAAGAATCGTCGATACAATAAATGGAGTTGCAAGTCCATATTGAACAGTACTCGCTAAGTATGGTCCTACTGCAAAACCGATACCAAAAAACACTCCATATATAGATACTTGTCTTCCAATTTTACTTGGATCAGATGTCGTTGTAATCCACGTTTGCGTTCCAACATGTAACATATGATCCCCTATTCCTACTAGAAAGCGAAGTAAAAACCATATCCAGAATGAAAATGTTTGTGTAAAAAAGAATAATGAAATGATAACGAGAAATCCACCGATTACGATAATTGGCTTCATTCCAAACCGTTGCATCGGTTTTTCAAGCCATGGCGAAATAAATAATATTCCAATATATAACGCAGTTGCATGGATTCCATTAATACTGGAACGAATTCCTTCTTGTTCAAAAATCATTGCGATAGCTGGTAGAAGCATCCCTTGCGATAATCCAGAAATCGCAACAATCCCCACCATAATCCAAAATGTAAATCGTATTGACATCCTGTTCCCTCTCCCTTTTCAAGCTCACCAATTTTCATTATAAAGTGAAACTTTAATCAGTGGGGGGTTTTTTTCATCCCCACTGATTATTAGCCCTCATCAATCGGATTTTTACGGACAGCCCGTCCCCCACCTAACTTCTTTGCTCTTGCTGAATTTTGAGGTGGGGGTCTTACTGCCCGCAAATAGCGGGATAAACTTTTTTCAAGAATGATTGTGTGAATATCAACATAAAAAAGAAGTTAAAAGATTACTCTTCTAACTTCTTAGCCATCCCAAATTTGTGCTTTTACAATATGATTAAAATGTTTAAAAAACGGACTTCCATATAAGATAGGACCATAAAAGAAATTATACATAGCAACACTTGGTATAAGCTGTACTTGCGATTGTGGAGCAAAAGGTTGCTCATAAACTTGTATATACATAGGATGGACAAATACTTTTGTATATGCATGACTACTATATGGTGAGTGAAATATAAGAGAAGGTTCATGTATTCTTTCTGTAAAAACATTCATTGCAAATTCCCCTTTAGATACAAATATTATAGTATATGTAACATTGGGGTCTTTGGGAATGTACTATTTCTCTAACCAAATTGTAACATGCTGCGTAAATTCATCTAAACAGTCAACAAACGGCGAATGCCCACAATCCTCTAATATGACTAGCTCAGCATCCGGGAGATGTTTTGCTAATTCTTCTCCTACCACTTGCGGTATAACGTAATCACGATCTCCTTGTACGACAAGAGTTGGAACTTGCAGACGGTGGATATATCCATTTCCAGGAACGACTCCATTATGTTCATCTGAAATATTAAATGTAATTAAAGCATAGTTTACATCAACAAAATTACGCTGCGTTAACATATCATCTAAATATTTTTCATAGCGCTCTGGATCTGGTTTGTTATGTGTATAAATGAGTAAGTCCCAAACCGTTCGATAATAGAGCTTGTTCATATTTTTAATGGCATCTAGTACAGGAGTAATTTGAACAGGATCTTGTGCAATTTCTTCTTTTGTTTTTAATAACGTGGATACGATAGGCTGACCATTAATATCCTTTTTAAAGATCGGATATCCTTTCATTCCGACTGATTCTACCAAAATTAGTTTCTCTACAAGCTCCGTATGGCAAGCCGTAAACTCCATTGCGACGCCACCACCCATTGACCAGCCCATCAGTGAAAACTTCTTCAATTGTAGCTCGTCTATAAATAACTTTACATCATCTGCAAAATCTTGCAATGAATCTATTGGCTTATTGTATGTTGATTTCCCAAAGCCTCTTAAATCAATGGCATAAATATGATATTCATCTTGTAATTTCTCAATGACTAAATCCCAATGCTGTGAAGATGTCATATTCCCGTGGATGAGTATAAGTATTTCTTTATTTCGCCTTCCAATTTCTTGGTATGCGATTGTTTCTCCATTTGATAACGAAACAAATTCCATTGTTGCAGGCTTAATCATCACACATTCCCCCATCCAACTATAATAGAAAGAAAATTGTAAACTTATTTTCAGAATACCATATAGAATGTATGTTCTCAATACGAAAACGATACAAAATTTTTACATAAAACAACATATCTATTGCTAGACAATTATGGTAAAGAGGTATATAGTTAGCTAGGTAACTAATTTGAAAGGATTAAATACATGGACGAAAAACAACATTTTTTTCACATTGTCAGTCAAACTTCTCGAAAGTTTACTAAGAAATTTAATGAACGTGTGTCACCAACAGGTTTATTTAGTGCACAATGGGCTGTTATTTTCCGAATCAATCAAACGGGGCCTTGTACACAAACTGAGCTATGTCAATACTTAAACGTTGAATCTCCAACGATGACTCGTACATTAACACGTATGGAAACGATGGGATGGATCATTCGAACTGAGGGGAAAGATCGCCGTGAAAAGCTCATTTCCTTATCAGAAACAGCATTAGAAATGATTCCAGTATGGCAAGAAGAAGTTGATACTTTTGAAGAAAAAACGTTGCAGGATATTAATGAAGAAGACTTGCAGCGAGCATTTCAAGTACTAGAAGCTATTATTAAAAATTTAGATGATTAATTGGAGGGATGACGATGCAAAGTGAGAGACTTTGGACGAAGGACTTCCTTGGAACTTGTTTTAGTAGTCTGTTTCTCTTTTTAACGTTTTACATGCTTATGACCACCCTGCCCGTCTATGTAATAGACGGATTGAAAGGAAAACCAGAAGAAATTGGTTTAGTCGCAACAGTATTCCTTATTTCTTCTGTCCTATGCCGCCCATTTACCGGAAAGTGGCTTGACGATTTAGGGAGAAAGAAAATATTATTTATTTCACTTTCGTTATTTTTAGCTGCTACCGTGATGTATTTCGGTGCACAAAGTTTATTTTTATTACTTGCCCTGCGCTTCCTTCACGGGATTGGGTTTGGAATGGCGACTACAGCAACAGGTACAATTGTAACAGATGTCGCACCACCGCATCGCCGCGGTGAAGCACTTGCCTATTTTGGTGTATTTATGAGTCTGCCGATGGTAATCGGTCCTTTTTTAGGTTTAACGATTATTTCGCACTTTTCATTTACTATTCTATTTATCGTTTGTTCTGTATTTTCATTACTAGCATTTCTATTAGGTTTACTTGTTAATATTCCACATGAAAAGCCAGTAAGTAAACAAAAACGTGAACGAATGAAATGGAAAGATTTAATTGAACCTTCTTCAGTTCCAATTGCTCTAACAGGATTTGTTTTAGCATTTTCTTATAGTGGCATTTTATCTTTTATTCCTATTTATGCAAAAGAAATTGGTTTAGGAGAAGTTGCAAGCTACTTCTTTATTGTGTACGCACTCGTTGTTGTACTTTCTCGTCCATTCACAGGGAAAATATTTGATCGTTTCGGTGAAAATATACTTGTTTATCCTTCGATTATTATTTTTACAATTGGAATGTTCATCTTAAGCCAAGCACAAACGTCATTTTGGTTCCTTGGTGCAGGTGTATTAATTGGTTTAGGCTACGGAACATTAATTCCAAGTTTCCAAACCATTGCTATTTCCGCGGCTCCAAACCATCGACGCGGCTCAGCAACAGCCACTTATTTCTCATTCTTTGATAGCGGTATTGGTTTCGGTTCTTTCATATTAGGTATAGTAGCTGCAAAATCAAGTTATCATAATATGTATTTCATTGCTGCCATTATCGTTGCATTCACATTACTTATTTATTATGGTCTACATGGCAGAAAACAAAAGTTCAAAAAGCAACATACAGACAGAAAATTATCAGCTTAATGTTAATAAGGAAAGTAAACTCCTCTGTTTACTTTCCTTATTTTGTATTTCTAAGAAAACGAGCGTATACTTACTGTAGAAATAACAAGGAGGTACATAGATGAACTTTAAAAAATCTCCCCTTTTATTGCTCATACTTACACTACTATTTATAGTAACTGGGCTTGGATTTGCATTTTTCAAACAAAACAAAGTCTCTCCTTCTAAAGAGAACGTGACAAAGGAAAACTGGTTACAAGACCCCTACTTACGTTGGTCATACACACATATGAAAGAATTAACGTTAACGAGCGAAGTGAAAAATAATCCTGAGCAAGTATCCCCATTCCCTACTGCATTACAAAACTTAGATGATTTTTCTGTTAAAAAGGAAAATGGAGGCAATATTCCTTTAAAAAAACTATTAGATGAGAATAAAACAGATGCATTTGTCATTGTACATAACGAAAAACTTGTTTACGAGCATTATTTCAATGGATATAAACAAAATGGGCCGCATGGAATGGCCTCTTTAGCAAAAGTATTTACTGGTGCACTTGTACAATCATTAACCGAAGAAGGACTCATCAATGTACACAAGACCGCTGAAACATATGTCAAAGAATTACGAAATACACCTTTCGGGAAAGCAACAATTCAACAATTAATGGACATGCAGGTTTCTGCTGAATACCCGACACATGGGTATATACAACCGGGATTAGAAAATCAAGATGCACAGTTATATTTAGCTAGTAATATTCTTCCTCGTGCTAAAAACTATGATGGCCCAATGAAAATTTATGATATGTTACGAGAAGCAAAAGAAACAGCATCACCTGGAACTGCATTTTCATATAATAACGGCTCATCTGAAACACTCGGCTGGATTATACGGACAGTGACCGGCAAATCATTAGCCGAAAATGTAAGTGAACGAATTTGGTCCAAAATAGGTATGGAAGAAAATGCGTATTATATTACGGATGAAACAGGAGTTGAACAGGCAAGCGCCGGTTTAAATGCCACTGCAAGAGATATGGCCAGATTTGGGCAATTGATTTTACATAACGGTCGCTATCATGACGTGCAAGTTCTCCCTTCCTCTATTTCGGAAAGTGTAAAGAGCGTACAAGAAGGCGAATTAGCAATCGGGCCAGGTGCACCTATTTCTTATCATAATCAATGGTGGATTCCTCATAACGAACAGGGCGCTTTTGAAGTGTTAGGAAGTTACGGACAATGCCTCTATATCGATCCAAATGCAAATATGGTGATTGTACACTTTTCATCAAATGCTAGTCCGAGCAGTGATGTCCATTCTACTTACTCCAATATGTATATACAAATTGCAAAACACTTAGAAAAGCTTTCACAGGAGTGAAAGCTTTTCTTTATTTATGATTCATCAAAACATTCAATTATTCACATTTTTAAGCTCGAGAATTGTAAATGTTTTTGTTCCATCTAGAGGCGGACAATGAGTCGTTCAAGCCCCTAAAATGATCCCAGCTGGCACGGAACTTGGTGTACCTACCGCGAAAACTGTGATGGCAATCGCTTGGGGCGATGCTTGGACGAACTTAATACAGCCTTTCTGGGCATTACCTGTATTAGCCATTGTTGGTTTAGGTGCGCGATATGATAGGGTTTTGTGTTGTTAATTTACTATATGCAGGGGTAATCATCAGTTTATGCTTTCTTTTTATTTAAATCAAAATGATACTAAATAAAACAATTACGAAACAACTAAAAAAATTTCCTATATATCGTTTGCCAGAAGGGGAGTGTTCTTAGAAGAAAAATGAAATAACTTTATTATTTCTACACAATCTCAATAAAAACGAAAAAGTAACCCTTTCCCCTCGCTGATTTGAAAACGATATGACTTAGTTTTATACTAGCTTTTTTACATAATAACTATTATTGTGATTGTTCATTTTCAATACATATAATCACATTTCCCCATTCCCTAGTAGTGAAATTTAAACTCCCGTACCCAAATAATTCTGTACATACATTTTCTATACTCGAAGGGTTTGCTCGTAAAAGATCCCACCGTAATGCTTTGGGTAAGTCATACATCTTATACTCCTTACTTTCTTTAATAACCCCATCGACTTCCCGTTCACAAATTCCCCTTACTAAATAATCAACTCTTAGTTCTTGATACACTTTTTGAAACATCTCGCTATGGTGTTTCAATTGAAGCAAACAAGCAATATATGTACGGAACAATTCATCAGTACGATTACAGCATCTCATTATGTTTTCTATTTCACTCATAATTTTTTAGCCTTTTCTTGCATTTCTAGCAGCCACTTTTCCCGTTTTATCGCTTTACTTGTTTTTACAGATTGAAAGACTGAACGTTTTATTTGGCGTATACCACAAAATCGTAAAATCCCCTTTTTCATAATCACCCAATCAGCAGAGCGATATAAGAGTGCCACGTACCATAACGGCGAATCTAAAGTATTAATAACCCATGCTTTTTTTCCTATGAGTAATCCTTTTGGTAACGCCCCTTCATATTTATAAGAAAATCCTGTAACAAAAACGCGATCAATAAACCCTTTCAAAATAGCTGGCATTCCCCACCACCATATTAGATAAATAAAAATAAAAAAATCTGTCTCTTTGATCAATCTTCTGTATTTTTCTGTCTCTTCTTCATATGCTAAATCACGTCTTCTCTTATCTTCATTAAAAATAAGTACTGGGTTAAATTGTTCTTTATATAGGTCAAGCAATGTAACAAAATGATTTGTTTTTTGCAGTCCTTTTTGTACATGTTCTAATATAGCTGCATTGAAACTAGATGGATTGGGATGTGCATATATGATTAGTACATTCATCTCCAAACAACACCTTTCCTTAAATTCCCTTTTGACTCCGCCTGGTTTGCATGATATTCTAATACATGTCAAGTAGCAAGCCTACATGACACAACAACTGACACCTACTCGGCGAAGGTGTCTCTTTTCGTTTTTAGCCGAATGAAATGCCTCTTTCAGGGCATATTCAACTTTTGACACTACACACTCAACACCATTCCCTTGTATCAGGCTGCTTCTGCAGTCTTTTACTCTACATACTCCTTTTAATTTTCAGATAAATTATAGCATGAAAAAAGAGAGCCTAGCTCCCTTTTCGCGCCTTATAATATACCCCTTTTTCAGCATAGAGGTATTCTTCATCAGCTAAAGTAATTTTCCCATCCAGTTTCAATTCGTCTAATAACCTTGATAAATAAAATTGGTGTAACATTTTTTTCGTGAATTTTCCTTCATGATGCGAAACGATATGTTCTTGAATATCTAATAGTGATATTGGTTTATCTTGCTCCATCATATATTCATATACTGCATTACGCAGCTTTACGTATTTTTCAAGTGTCACAGTACAATTGCAACCCCTTTCTTCTTATTCTGTTGTTTTTAGAATCGGTTTTTTTGCAACAAAAAAACCTCTTCGATAAGAAGAAGTTACGTATATATCTTCGTCTTATCTCCCAGAACAAATATGTTCTGCTGGAATTAGCACCTGCATCGCGGTTGCTGGGTTTCATCGGGCCAGTCCCTCCACCTCTCTGGATAAGAAAATATTCACTTTATAGCCTACTATAGCCATTTTCATTTCAATTGTCAAATCATATAAAGTGAAACTTTAATCAATTGAACCATTACTATCTGTAATAGCAGGGATAAAACATTTAAAACAAGTTATATTTTCTTTTCTAACGTTCATACTAGAAGTGTATGCAATAGAGTGGAACTTTAATCAGTGGGGGTTTTCTACATCCCCCACTGATTATTAGCCCGACCAATCGAGCTTTTACGGGCAGTTTAACTCCCACCTAACTTCTTTTCTTTCACCGAATTTTGAGGTAGGAGTATTACTGCCCACAAATAGCGGGATAAAGGAGTAATATATAATGAGCAAAAACGCACGTGGATATGTTCAAGATTCTTATCATTCTTTACATGAAGCAAAACAATCTTTAGAAAACGCATTACAAACAGTCGAAAAAAGTGATAATCGAGAACGTATAGAACAATCCTTACAGGCTGTGGAGCACGCCTTACAAAAATGTGATCATGCGGTTCATATTTTGGAACAAGAATAAATACATCCCATCTATTTACTAGATGGGATGTAACTCAAATGGCATACTAAAACAGTATTGCCGTGACAATTAAAAAATATACAGAATTAACGATTTCTAAAACCCCTACTTTTAAAATAGATATTTTCTTACCATATAATATAATTGCTCGAACTAGACTAGGTATAAAAACTAGAGAAAGCCATGGGTTTACTACAAACAATGCAACAGTTAAGAAAATGTGATATCCCCATGATACATAACGATATGTCGGGTTATTCTTTTCACGTATCATTGTTTTCACATAAAATGTACTACCTAAAAAGTATAAAAAAGAAGTTGCTGCAATCCAACATGCTGTTTCATCAATTGTTTTCATTGAAAAATAATAACTAATCAAACCGCCCGTGCAGAAAACAAGTATTGCACAAATATCATTTACTAAAGCTCGTTCCCTTTTTTGACGAGCAAAATATATATTCACAAAAAAGAGCGGAATCATAACAGCTGCGAGGAAAAGAATTCTCCACTCGTATAGTAAAGATAGTATACCGAAGACACATGCAATAATAAAATAAATAATTGCTGAATGTAAAAATGCTTTCTTTCGCGGTTGCTTCATGTACATTAAAAATGGATATGTTGCTAAATAGATAAATAACCAAGCGATAAAGAGTGGAATATGATAGAAAGTAGCTTTACCAAGTATTACACTAAGTATAAATGGAATCAGCAGCATCCCCCATGCACCGTGCTGCTTTGGAACAACTAGCTTCATGAATAAGGCATCTCCTCTTTGAATTTTTTCTCATTTACTATTATATAAAAAATCTCATATAAAAATCGAAGCATATTAAATCGATTTCTTGACATTTTTCACAATATAATATGTATGAAAAAATGCTTCTCACCAGTGGTAAGAAGCATGAAAGAGGCAAACGAATATGTAAGTCGCGACCCTACTTTATATTCTTATGCTTTATGATATGTACTTATGCTTTGTTTACTTGAGATAATAGCTCTTTATCATCATCTAAAATTCCATATTTCTTTTTAAACCTTGTAATAATTCTAATCCACGATGAGCTAAACAAAACAAGAAAAATTACATTTGAGAGTGCATGAGCTAGATCAAAGTAAAAACTTGCAGCGTAGTATGCAATAAAGTCTTTCCATGTTAATCCTTCTAAAAAGCCAAGTATCCCCCACAAGTTCATAATCCAGCCAAAAACAAAGCCGGCTATGAACCCATAGATGACTCTCCCCCATAACTTTCTCATTATAAATGTATTTCGAAGTAAACCAGCTATAAAGCCTATCATTCCCCAAGAAAACATTTGCCACGGTGTCCAAGGCCCCTGTCCTAAAAATATATTAGATACAAGTGCTGCCGTTGCCCCAATCATAAAGCCTGTTTCACTTCCAAAAACAATTGCAGATACAATAATAACAAAAGATGTTGGTTGTACACTCGGCATAATGGAAAACGGTACACGACTAACTGCTGCTATTGCTGCTAAAACAGCTACAATGACTATTTCACGTGAAACAAATGCTTTCCTCTCAAATCGTATATAAAAAGGTAACATGATAATGGATAATAAAAATAAACTACACCAAATATAATATTTATCTGTTACAAAAGAAGTAAAGAGAAGCGTACTTATTACAATAATGAAACTAAGCATTATGAGAGCAAAATATCGCTTGGACACGATTTGTACACATCCTCCCACGTTAATGCATAAGGTAATTGCTTGCGAATAAAACGATTAATAGATGTTGTATAAAAGAAATTATCACTAAAGAATTTCTTTGGTGTATCATCCATAATTACGTTCCCATCAAATAACATCATACAATGATCAACATATTTAGCTGCAAATTCAATGTCATGTGTTGCCATCACAATTGTTGTTCCTTCTTTTTGTAACTCTTGAAACAGCACACCTAATTTTTCTTTTTTTTCTGGATCAAGCCCTTTTGTCGGTTCGTCTAGTAATAATAAATTTGGCTTCGATAATAAAGCCGTACATAGTGCGATTAACTGTTGTTCTCCCCCACTACAATCATGTGGATGACGATCTCGAATAGAATGAAGCCAAAATCTTTTCAACATATCTCCTGCGATTTTTTTCCCTATATCACCATATAATTCATTTGCTCTTTCAAAAACTTCATCCCACACCGTCTCAAATGTAAAATGATAATATGGATGTTGCGATACAAAACCTATTCTTTTAAATCGTTCCTTTGAATCAATTTTATGAATCTCCGTTCCGTTCCACCGTACTTTTCCTCTTCTAGTTTTGTTTAATCCTGCCAAGATGGTTAAAAGTGTTGATTTTCCAGTACCATTTTTCCCAACAAGCGCAGTCCACTTCCCTTGTTCAATTGATAAGGTTAAGTCCCGTAAAATAAAAGGGCTATTTTTTTCATATTGAAAGGATATATGTTTTACTTGTAAAATCACTTCTTTTTTTTCTGTTTGCGATATAACTGGCACTTCATGTTCGATAGGTAACTCGGAATGAATTTGTGTTTGTGCTCCCTTTACCGTAAAGGGTATTTGCTCTACATTCCATTCTAAAAACAATCTTGGAATTTGAGGAATAAACGGTCGGAATTCTTCTACTGTCCACATTTTAGATATAACCTGTTGCGGAATTCCATCATAAATAATTTCCCCAGCATTCATAAACACAACTCGAGTTGCTAGTGGCATTACTTCGTCTAAACGATGTTCACTCATGATAATTGTAATCCCGAGTTCTTCGTTAATTCGTTTCAATAACCCTAAAAAATCTTTTGCTGCAATTGGATCAAGCTGTGCTGTCGGTTCATCAAGCAGTAACAATTTAGGTTGCAAAACAAGAACTGCCGCTAAATTAACAAGTTGTTTTTGTCCTCCCGATAACGTGTGAACAGACTGGTGTAACAAATCTTGAAAACCTAAAAAACTAATTAATTCAGCGATTCTCTTTTGAATTATACTTGTCTCTAAACCAACATTTTCAAGAGAAAATGCCAATTCTTGAATTACCGTATCCATAACAAGTTGATTTTCTGGATTTTGAAACACCATTCCCACTTCTTGTGCTGACAATAAGTCTGGCATCTCCAGTAAAGAAGTTCCATTATAATACATACTACCTGTGCGCTTTCCAATTGGGAGTAACTCTTTCTTAAAATGTTTCAAAAGTGTTGTCTTACCACATCCTGAACCACCAGCGAGCACAATAAATTCACCTTGAGAAACCGCTAAGGAAACGCCTGTTAATGCTTGTACTTTTTCATCAGCATACGTAAATGCTAAGTTTTTTATTTCTGCATGCGCCACCATAACCATTCCCTCCCTTCCATTATGATTGGTAAACTAATAAACAGTATAAATAACACGAATAATAGTCCATCATATTGCTGAAATACAAGTGATTCCACCCTTGGATAGATTAATAGTTTACCAGCACCACAATAATTAAACACAAAACAGCTTAGTAATAAAATCACTAAACAGGCAAGTATATACCAATCTTTCCTTTCCATTCGATATCGAATGTACGTACTACGCTTCGTCACTCCAAATCCACGCGCTTGCATAGAATCTGCCGTTTGTAATGCATCTTCTAGAGAACAAACAAGCAACACCTGCAAGAGTTTCATTCCATTTTTGATTCTCCCTATGAATGAGCCTGAATCTAATTGAACACCTTTTGTTTTTTGAACAAGTGTAATTTGTCTTAAACGCCGGATGAATAAAGGAACAAAACGCACTGTTATCATTGTCAATAGCGCCACTTTCGGTGAAATCCGTGAAAATAAATACAAAAATTTATGACTTGAAATCATGTCATTGTAGGAAGTAAATGTGAACATAATAGTAAGTAATAATAATCCCATTATTAACCCATACATGCACGCTTCTAATGTAATTCGATTATCCCCTAAACGAAACAATGTCGTCGCTCCCCTATGCGTTAGCAAAGGATTTAACACAATCACCATTACAAAGAAAACAAATGTGCTTGGTAACATTGTTCTTATTTTCTCGCCATTTCCTTGCATGATGTTTAACAGTACAATCATAATAATCGCACCCATTAAAAAAAGAGGGTGAAGACACATCGTACATAGTATCATCACCCCAATATAATAGAAAAAATTCACAAAAGGATGTAAAGAAGAAAAAATGATTTTCATAACCTTTACCTAAAGCCCTTTCCTAATTTAACACATATACCCATTCGATTTTATCTCCTGGTTTTACTTTATATGCACCTGCACTTCGGTTTGGAAAAGTACCATTGACACGGTATTTCCATCCACTTTTCGGTCCTTTGTCAAATTCATATAAGTCATTGATTCCTTTTATATATTTACTATTTCCAGATCCAGTTGAATCAATCTCCAATCCCGTATTCTTTAGTACATCAAAAACTGTAGTTCCTTCTTGCATATCTACTTTTTTCGCACCTAATAAATACCCCTGATCTCCATGTACAGAAATGGTAACTTGCTTTTCCTCTGGTTTTGGTACTGGCTTTGGTTCGGGTTGAGGTTGAGGTTGAGGTTCTGGCTTTGGTACTACTTTAGCCTTGGGATCTTTCTGCTGTTCCTGCTTCGGTGTTTCTTTCGGCTGATTTACTACTTTAGCCTCTTCTTTTGCTTCTGGCGCTTTCGCTGGCTCAGGTTGTTCTTGCTGCGCTTTTGTTTGTCCTTGTTGTTTTTGCTGAGCAACTGGTTCTTGCTCTTTTTTCTCTTCGTTCTTTATTTCAGGTTGTTCTTGCGATTTTTGTTCCTGATTGTCCTTTTGTAGCTCTTCTTGTTGCTTTTTCTCTACTGATTCTTGCTGTTCTTCCGGTTTACTTTCTTCCTTTTTCTCTTCTTGTTTCAGTTTCTCTTTTTGTTCCGTTTTTGAAATTGCTTTTTGTTCAGATTTCGATTCATTTTGGCTACATCCAACAAGCAATCCAAATGAAAGGACAACTGAGAATAACCATTTCATCATATTCATGTTTTTCTCACCTTTCCTAATAAAATTAGGAGCAAATCATTGCTCCTAATTTTTGTTAAGCTGCTTTTCGTCTCCATAAAACATATGCTGAAGCGATACATAATACGCCCATTCCTACTGGCATAGCAGTATCCCAAGCAGATGCTCCTGTTTTTGGTAACTGACGATTTTTCGCAGTTTTTTCATTATTTACTGTGTTATCTTTCGTAACAACACGAGAGTTCTCATCGTTTGTTTGTTTCTCTTGTTTTTGAATGACTTCTTGCTTTTCAATCACATTGCTCTCATCCACTACAGGTTCCTTCGGCTCATCAACTAAGTTTATATCATCTTCAGTTGATGAATTTGTCCAATCATATATAGAACCTTTACCATTTACAAATGCCTTATATTGAACAAGTGCTAAAAGTGCTTGTTCAGTAGCCATACTACTACCCTCTTCGTCGCTTGGCAACCATTTAAATTCACCATTTGCAAGTTGGTATGATATTAAATTTTGAACTGCGTTTACATTATTTTTAGTAAATGCTTCACTAGTTGGATCAATCCCTGTAATAGCAAGTCCAATAATTGCTTGTGCAACACTATTAGAATTTTCTTGGCCATCAGCTTCGAATCCGCCAGTGTTCAATTGTTTATTTGATAAATATTTTACTGCTTTTTTTACAGCTTGCTTTACCTCTGGTTGTTTCTGATATGGCGCTAATGCCGATAAAACCATACCCGTTACATCAATATTACTAGCTTCTTTCTTACTACTTTCAACATTGTATGTCCAACCACCGTCTGTATGCTGTCCATTTAAAATCTCTTTTACTAAAGCCGCACGATTCCACTTTGCTCCAGCCGGTACTTCATATTTTTTTGTATCAAGTGCAAGTAAAGCAAATGTATAACCAGTAACAGAATTTAGTTTTTCAGATTGATATAGTTTTTGAACTAAATTCTTTCCTGCAACATTTGTTGGATTTCCATTTACCGCTGATACCGCTAAAACAGTCCTTGCTATATCTGTAGCGCTAAATCGTTCCACACGTTTTTCCACTTTTTGTGTTAAAGATTGTAAATAACTAATCTTTGTTTCTACTGGAATATTATTTCCTGAACGAGCAAGTGCAATTGCTACCCAATCACTATCGATTCCATCTTCCATCATTTTTTTTGATGTTTTAGCAATCGCTTGATCTAATTGCTTCATTAGTAATTCATTTTTGATTGGCTCTTTCAACTCATTAGGCTTTTGTTCTTGTGGCTTCTGAGCTTCAGGTTTTTGTCCATCCGGCTTTTGTTCTTCTGGTTTTTGTTCCTCAGGTTTTTGTCCATCTGGCTTTTGTTCTTCTGGTTTTTTCTCCTCAGGCTTTTGTCCATCCGGCTTTTGTTCTTCTGGTTTTTGTCCCTCTGGTTTTGCTGTACCTGAATCTTTTTTACAAGTTCCATTCTTATCGAGTACTTGTTGCAACTTTTCTATGCTCATATTGTCCCAATTTACAACAAAACGAAATGCAACAACATCTCCAGATTCTAATTTATAACTATCTGCCCCTACCATGGCAGCTTGATCATTTACATCATATGCCCATCCGCTTGTAGCACTTATATCACCAGCCATTAAACCGTCAATACCTTTAACATACATACCATACTTCGTATTCTCAGCTGTTACTTTAGTCCCCATAACTTTTTGTAACAAACTATAGGCTGTTTCCCCATCTTCAATTGACACTTCTTTCGGACATAAAATAACTCCTTTTTGCGATTCCCCAATGATCGCAAGTGTTGCTGTTTTCCCTTCAGCAAACGTAATATGTACAGTATTTGTAAATGAAACAAATACTAATGCCACTGCCATTATCAACGTAAGCAGCCATTTTTTTATCATTGCCATCCTTGGTTATTCCTCCCTTTGCTTACATATACATAAAAAAAGGCCCTTCAAGGGCGTGCAATAGCACTCTACCGTGAGTGCTAAACCAAAATGCACAACACCTCCTCCTATCCGCATAGGTAGCGGTTGTATTTGTATAGGAAAGATCCTGTAGCTGATGAATGTATCATTGTGATAACATTCACTTTTAGCGGCGAACCCATTTTTATTTCCACCAATTTCCTTTTAAAGTTATCGTATAAACGACATACCTATACATTCATCAAATTATAAATTTCTGTATTATTTTACTATTGACACGAGATTTTGTCTATGTTTTCTCTGATTTATTTTCTAAGAATAATAGCCGGTTACATTAAATTATAAAGCTTCTATTATATAGCTACTACAGGTTACTATGAATCGGTTGTTTACATACTATAATACCATCTTCATCAGCATACACATACTGATTAGGAATCCACTCAATTTCTCCAAATTGCAAAGGAATTTCTGTTTCTCCTTTTCCTTCTTTTCTACTTCTCTTCGGCATTGTACCTAATGCTAAAATACCAATATTTATGTTTCGCAGTTCCTTAGAATCACGAACACATCCATATACAATAATCCCTGCTATATTTCGTTCCTTTGCAATGTTTGCCAAGTTATCTCCAAGTAACGCACAGTTCGTAGAAGAACCTCCATCAACTACTAACACAGTCCCCTCTGGTAAAGTTTGCAGTGCTTCCTTTACTAATACATTATCATCTTTCACTTTAACCGTAGCAATCTTTCCATGAAATCGTTCTTTCTTCCCATATGATTGAAAAATAGGCTTACATACTTGTACGTCTCCTTCAAAAGCATCACAAAGATCTGTCGTTCTCCACATCTTTCTCCCTCTCTTCTTTTTCAATATATGTTACATATTCTTGTCGTTTTATTTTTCACCTGTCTTATATTGCGAAATTTTGTATACTATAGCTTCTTTCCCATCTGCATAATATTTCAAATTCCGTACATACTGTATAAAGGCTGGTGAATAGCTTTTATACAATTTTGTAGTACCTACAATCTTTTCTCCCTTTCCCTGGGGGCTGAGCAGTTAGCTTTTGCTAGCTGCTCTTTTGTTTTTATAATGAAGCTTTTGTTAAAAAGCTAGTTAACCTCTTTTTACTTTTTAATCATCAACACTGAAATTAGATAACTATTATGTAGTCATGAGTGAATATGACAACCTTTCCTTTTGACCACTCCCACAGCTAAAGCACGTGGGCTTTCCCGCTCACAAATTCTGTAAAAGGATAAGGGTGTGACAATATTGAATAGAAAAAATGATCAAATTGTTATTCATATAATAAAAGGCTCAACCATAAAAAAGTTTTTAATCTTAGATTTGGTTACTGGAACAGGAATTTATTATGTAGTCAAATTTATTTCTTCAAGCGTATTAATTGCACTTATTGGCAGTATCATAGGAACCGAAGGCATTAAAAAGATACCGAAATTCCAAAATAATACGAATTAAATTTCAGTACCTAGCCCCACTATCTTCACTCCATTAAGAAGAGCAAGCCTTCTCAATAAAGTGAAACTTTAATCAGTGGGGGTTTTCTTCATCCCCCACTGATTATTAGTTGAACCAATCGGGCTTTTACGGACAGTTGATCCCCGACCTATCTTCCTCGTTTCTCTCTGAATCTTGAGGTGGGGGTCTTACTGCCCGTTAATGCGGGATAAAATAATAAAAAGAGCCAAATGGCTCTTTTTATTACATTCCAGTACATGGATCTATTATATCTCCAACTCAATCATCGGAATTAATAATATACTACTCAACTACAATATCGTGTAGTTCAAAGCGAATTACTTTTTTAAATTCATCTAGTCCTAGTTCAACTTGATACCCTATCTTCCCGGCACTAAAGATCATTGTATCCAACTCCATAGCACTATTATCAATGACCGTAGGGAAATATTTTTTCATCCCTATCGGTGAACAGCCACCATGAATATAGCCGGTGAGCGAGAGTAAATCTTTAGATTTCAGCATGCTTATTGATTTTTCACGAATGCTAGAAGCTGCTTTTTTCAAATCTAATTCTTTATTGACAGGTACAACAAAAACATAGTGCTGCCCTGATTTTCCCATGGTGACTAGTGTTTTAAATACTTGATTAGGAGATTGTCCTAATACCAAAGCAACATCTATTCCACTAATCGCATCAGTATCCACATAGCTATAATGTTTATAATTGATTTTTTTCTTATCTAATAATCGCATTACATTCGTTTTGTATTCCATTGTGCTAAAATCCTCCTGCAACAAATTTATATGTACTATTTAATATATGAATTGAGATAAAGACGTTGGAAATATAATTTCAAATACATAAGTATTGTAGCTTACTTTGCTATTTTTTAACAAGTAATGACAAGCATATTCTATGACTCAAACTGTTTATATACAGTAGGATTAATTCATCCATTAATCTTGTTTTTATTTTCAAAAAACATTGATATTTCAAAAATCATTTGTTATACTTTTGAAAAAACTTAAGGAGAGATTGAATATGTTTAATTCTAATACTTCTTTCCAACTTCATCATCATCATACATAATGCCGTGTATCCGAAGAATTTTTTCTTCGTGGGTACAGGGCTTTTCCTGTTACCCACGAAGCATTCATAAAGCTATGTGGGTATTTTTATACCTGCATAGCTTTTTTTAATTTAAAAAAGGAGTGATTCAAATGGATGTAAGAAATGTAAAAGGAACAAAAGATTATTTACCCGCGGAACAGTTGTTACGAAATAAAATTAAATGTGCTTGTGAAGAGACTTTTGAACGATATGGTTGTAAACCGCTTGAAACACCTACATTAAATATGTATGAACTTATGGCTTATAAATATGGAGGCGGTGCTGAAATTTTAAAAGAAATGTACACACTACGTGATCAAGGAAATCGTGAAATCGCTCTTCGGTATGATTTAACGATTCCATTTGCAAAAGTAGTAGCAATGAATCCGGATATCAGGCTGCCTTTTAAACGCTATGAAATTGGAAAGGTCTTTCGTGATGGACCAATAAAACAAGGAAGGTTTCGTGAATTTATTCAATGCGACGTTGATATAGTCGGCGTAGAATCTGTTATTGCTGAAGCTGAATTAATGGCCATGGCATTTGATCTTTTCAAAACTTTAAACTTAGATGTTACAATTCAATATAATAATCGGAAGTTATTAACAGGTATTCTTAAATCAGTTGAAATTCAAGATGAACAAACAAACGATGTTATTTTATCATTAGATAAACTTGAAAAAATCGGAATTGACGGTGTACGGAAGGATTTACAAAGCCGTGGAATAGTAAATGACACTATAGAGGTTGTTTGTCATACAGTTGAATCTTGTATGACATTAGAACTTAATGAGTTTAAACAAATTTTCTCAAATTCACTTGTTACGGAAGGAATCAATGAACTACAGCAATTACAACAATACCTTCTTGCACTTGGTATCCAAGACAATACTGTTTTCAATCCATTCTTAGCAAGAGGACTTACAATGTATACAGGCACAGTTTATGAAATTTTTTTAACAGATGGAAGCATTACTTCAAGTATTGGTAGTGGCGGACGTTATGATAATATAATTGGAGCCTTTCGTAACGACAATACATCCTATCCAACAGTAGGGATTTCCTTTGGCTTGGATGTTATTTATACAGCTCTTACGCAAAAAGAAACGGAATCTACTTGTGCTGATATTTTCATTATTCCTATTAACACCGAAGTGGAATGTTTACGAATTACACAACTTTTGCGTTCTAAAAGTACCTTCAAAGTTGAGCTGGAACTTGCTGGACGTAAATTAAAACGGTCCCTTAATTACGCAAATAAAGAGAATATCCCTTACGTGCTTATTATCGGTGATACTGAAATCTCTACAGAAACCATTGTTTTACGTAATATGAAGGAAGGTACCGAAATAAAGCTCCCCCTATCTTGCATTGAAGATGGAACTTTAAAGGACTATTTTAAAAAAAGTAGCCTCCTAAAAGGTTAAGCCGTTCTCTTTTGAAGTATCCGCAGTAGATAAAAAAACAGAGCAATTCGCACATGAATTCGCTCTTCTTTTTTATTGTTATATCAATGTTTTTTGTGTTATTAGAAGGTTTAATCACATGTATAAATGCCATACTGTTTAGCAGCTGCCAAAAAAATTGTTATTCACCTCAGAGCATTCTTTATTTATTAGGATTTGTTATTATGCTCCACATTTATGACAACATTTCCCTTCTTGTGTCCCTGCTCGACATATCTATGAGCTTCCACAATCTCTTCAAACGAATAGTACCTGTCAATAACCGCTTTTATCCTCCCCGTCTCAACAAGTTCTTTAAGGAAGTCTAATGCTTCGGAAGTTTCAGGTGCATTTTGACCTAATATTAGTTTCTTACTACTTGTCAATTTAGTCCATAGCATTCGAACACTTGGCAACGGTTCAACGACATTTATATAGGTACCGTCCTTCTTTAACAATTTGATACAATCTGAAAATGTGCTTTTGTTTACCGCTTCAAAGATAACATCATAAGTCTCGTCTGTAGTAGAAAAATCTTTTGCAGTGTAATCAATCACCTGGTCGGCTCCCAGAGATTTTACCAATTCTACATTTGTGTTACTGCACACCCCTGTAACTTTTGCTCCGAAATACTTAGAAATCTGTACCGCATAACTTCCTACACTTCCAGAAGCTCCATAGACAAGAACACTTTGACCGCTCTGAACGTTAGCTTTTCTAAGAAAAAACAAGGCTGTACGTGCCCCAATTGGAATGGCAGCGGCTTCCTCATAGGTTATATTAGAAGGTTTAATAGATACTGCTCCATCTTCAGGCAAACAAATATACTCGGCATAAGAACCAAAACCCACTTGGGTAGCCGCAAAAACCTGGTCTCCTTCCTTAAACCGCTTGACATCTTTCCCTACTGACTCAACTTCTCCAGCTAACTCCATTCCTAATATTTTTCTTTTAGGTTGGCTAAAACCAAGTGTGATTCGAGCTGGTAACCAAACAGAAGGAGGAACCGTAAAACTCCGTGATCGAATATCTCCTGCTGTTACGGTTGTTGCTTTTATTTTGACCAGTATTTCATTTTGCTTAGGAACAGGTTTCTCTACCTCTTTCAGTTGAAGAACGTCGGGGGGACCGTAATTTGTGTACACAATTACTTTCATTAATCTTCCTCCATTTTGTTCTATTTATTAATATCATACGGATAATATGAATAAATAGAACAATGGTTCACTCTTCAATAATTGTTCTAAACTATCCTGTCCTATTAATTAAAAAATGTATTTAAATCATACTTATTTTTATATATACTTTTTCCAATTCGGGTATCTCAAAAGAGGACGGCTTACTAAAAGGTTGGCCACTTTTTTCTAAATAATCTTTTAGCTATAATTCCAAATAAAGTTTACATAACAATTTTATGGTATTCTTATTTTATCAATCGAAATAGCAATTTCGTCCTTCACTTGTTAAAAATTGAAACCATCTCTGCCTAAACTTCATTTGCGCTGCATCTGCGTATACATGTGCCTCCATTTTTAAAGCTTCCGGAATTGGTCTTGAGTGCTGACTTTCTACTACCACTTGATCTTCTTGAAGAACTTTCAAACTATACCGGCTAAAATATGTAGGAACGGAATTTTTTTCGCAAAATTTCTACCTGCTAATCCAAAAATTATTGTTTCTTCTTCATCATATGTACGTTTTATAGTATGAAAATTCGAGCTTTAATAGACACAAATAAAAGAAGAAACCTATATTGTTTCTCCTTTTCTATAAAATATTCTATTTTATAACCAAATTATATTATGAGAGTTTGTTTAATAGTTGATTCAAATCTTGCTTTGTTTTCGTCGTTAATGATTTTATTCGTTTCACATCTATTTTTTCTTTTTCAGCTGCAACAATTAAAGGATACATGCTTTGTCCAATTGTTTTATAATCAGTTGGATGAGTCGCTTCTAACTCTTTTTCGATTACATCCCATTTTTCATTTATTTGCTTCCCTAGTTTGTTCACTGTATCTAACTTAGGGTTTGCAGCTAATTGTTTATCCAAACTGTCAATAAGTTGCGCAACTGCTTTCACATTCGTTTTCACAGCCACGCCTTTATTTGTATCTTTCGTTTCAGTTTTTCCATTAGTAGCTTGGTCTGTTGTTTTTGTACTTGTTTCTTTTTCTTTCGTTTTCTCATTTGTTGTTTTCGCACTACTCTCAGTTCCAGATGATTCTTTGGAATTCTTTTGATCTTTCTCTGTTTTTTCGTTAGTAGATGTGTTTGTTTCTTTCTCATCGTTTTTCATTGTAGATGTTTCATCAGCATTCGTTGTTTTCGCTTCTTCCTGCGCGTTCGTTTGTTCCTTTTTCACTTGATCTTTTTCTGTGGAGGTATTACAAGCTGTAATGGAGAGCATTGTACCAATTGCTAGTGATGCAATTGTTATTTTTTTCATTTTCATAAAAAGCCTCCTATATTTACATTTTTATCCTCCTCTTTACGATTCTATTTATCCATAAAAATTCCTTTTTGTTCTAACCATCATCTTTCCGACAGAAATCTTCATATTTATACGACACTTAACTATGAATCTAATTTTAAAATCCGCGTTTTTTCTACTCTATATAACATGCTTTATACGATACTTTCTTCAATAAAAATCGGAGGATGTATTGACCTATAAAGAACCACGAAAAATAACCCATATATTCACAATTACATTTTTCACTATCAGAAGTCCCCATTTTCTGACAATACAATTATTTTACACAGAAAATAAATTCATAAAATATTTCTCACTTCGTATTATTTCTCAACATTTTTGTTTACATAATATAATTATAAATTATCAATAAAATCCACCATTCGAATGAATGATCTGTCCTGTTATCCATTTTGCTTCTTCACTTACTAAAAACGTTATTAAACGTGCTACATCCACCGACTCTCCTATTCTTCCAGCAGGAAATCTGGTTACTAAATATGCCTTCATTTCTTCTGTCATCCACCCTGTATTGGTTGGTCCTGGATCAACAGCATTTACAGTAATCCCCTTCTTCATTGCAACTGGTGCTACTGAAGTAGTAAAAGCTTCAATCGCTCCTTTCGTTGCTATATAAGCAAGTTCATTCGGCATTGGTCCAAGCGATTGTCCAGAGGTAAGATTGACAATACTTCCACTCGTTTCAAACGTGTAATTTTTAATAAATAATGTACTTAATAGCATCGTAGCGCGCACATTGACCGTATAATGTTTATCTAACTGTTCTACATCTAACCCTTCAACATTTGTATCCGTAGAATACGCAGCATTGTTAATCAGAATAGACGGTTCTCCTAATCGTTCTGATACCATATATAATAAGCGGTTAGGTGCATAGGACTGAGCTAAATTTACCTCAGCCATTTCACAGCGAACACCAAAATTTTCAATCTCTCTTTTCAATAAAAATGGTTCCTGATCATTCATACTCCACGGCATTGCCTTATCATACCGAGGCCAGTACGTGAAAAAAATATCAATGCCATTTTGAGCAAGCGACTTGCAAATCGCTGCTCCAATTCCATTTAAACGTGTCGCTCCTGTAACAATTGCTATTTTCGTCACTTGTTTCTCCCCCTATTTTACAAAATAAAATATACCTTCTAGTAAATTAGAATCATGCGTAATATTCCTTACAAATAAATCCCCTGCATGAATACAGAGGATTTATCATTTTTTATTTAATATTTGCTAGAATGCGCTCTGCTCCTAATTGTAAACTGCGTGTTACTATTACATTTATAATAGTAAATACGATTAATAGAATGCTAAACATGCCCCACATACCGATTCCAAAGAAGTAGTATAATCCAACAACCACGCCTACGATTACTAGATCCATCGCAATATTTGCAAGGAAATTCCACAGAGTTGTATACCTGCTTTTAAACAACTTCTGCTCTGAATCCCAATGTATATCCGCCGTTTGAGCGTCCCAACG
Organism: Bacillus pseudomycoides DSM 12442; assembly: GCF_000161455.1. Lineage (GTDB taxonomy): Bacteria > Bacillota > Bacilli > Bacillales > Bacillaceae_G > Bacillus_A > Bacillus_A pseudomycoides. Next base: position 2,621,844 of record NZ_CM000745.1, on the reverse strand, counting down.
TGTACCGATTAAATTCGTTAACCAAAGGCCATTTGCACTTAGTAGAAACCATAACAACATAAAGAGTGGTGAAACACCGGCAACAATTGTCATGATAAGACCAAACACAGCTAAAATTGTTATATTTATAAGCCATGCTGTAAAGACTTTTGCAAAAAATATATCTGCTGCCTTTACTGGTAAATAACGATTAACAAACCACGAGCTTCCATCCCTAGAAAAAGACGTTGTAGCAATGACATTACTTCCCATTAAGAATAGTCCTGCACAAAAACCTATGCCAAGAGCTAGACCAGACCATTCTGGCTCTTTTATAAATTTTGTTAACCACTTTAAGTTTCCCTCTTGTACGAAAAGAATAAAGAATAGCATAATTGGCATCACGAAAGTTTGCACAATACAATTTATAAAAAATTGTGGTGTTCGGAATAAAATTTTGAACTCTTTTTTTACATAAGCCTTTATATGTGAACTTTGTACAGTCGATTTTTTTAAGTTCTCTGCTGAGATAGCCTCTTTTTTTGCAGTACTCGTCGAAAGTCCGATAACTCCTTTTAAATATGTACGCTGTGCAACATAGAAGAACAACCCAAAAAACGCTAAGGAAATCGCTGCAAAAATCACAACGTATATAATTCCTTTCCAAGAGGCATTTTCTATTAATCCCATTGCACCAAAGTATGTTGTTGGAAAATAATTTGTCATTTGAACGAACAGAGACGATTGGTTATCAGCAAAGTAATTTGCAACCATATCCCCTGATACTGCACTTTTGTTTCTCCACTGAATAAATACATTAATACCTACGACGAATAATAGAGTTAATATTCCGATAAATACATTACTGCGATCTTTATTCTTGGCTATATTTGTATAACGCATAATAACTGTCATTAAGAGTGATGCGAGTACTAATGGAATAACAGGGAAAAATATATAAATTAATAGTGCATATAAATAGTATGTAATAAATGCACCACTTTGCAAACCGTAAACAATAAAGAGTGGAAATAAAATAAAAGATCCCATTACATATTGTGTAATTAATACCGTAATGAATTTCGCCGTAATAATTTGTGATGGTTGTAGTGGTAAAGGTAATAGGGTTTCAACATCATTATTATAATAAAATACAGTTAAAATGTTCGTAATACTAATTACAAATACCCATATGCTCGCAACAGCTAATCCCATTCCGATTATCGATGTTTCCTGACCAATTGATTTCATTCCAACATACATTCCATATGTAAGTGGACCAATAAATATAAAGCCCGCAAATAGTAATGCTAAAAATGAAAATGCATACGCCCACCGTTTCTTTTTATCCGTTATGATATCTGCATAATTTAATTTCAATAATACTTTTGTTAATGTCCAAATTTTATTCATTTCCTGTCATCTCCAAGAACATTTTTTCAAGTGATTCATTGGATTTAAAATGATCTCGCATTTCATTTAAATTTCCTTGGAACTGCAAATTCCCCTTATTAATAATCGCTACACGATCACATAACTTCTCGGCTACTTCTAGTACGTGTGTAGAGAAGAATACCGTTTTTCCTTTATCTGCATGCTCCCTCATCATCTGTTTTAAAATAAATGCTGATTTTGGATCAAGCCCTGTCATTGGCTCATCTAAAATCCATACATCTGGATCATGCAGAAGAACACCGATAATAATAATTTTCTGTCTCATTCCGTGTGAATAACTTTGAATTTGGTCAGACAATGCATTGTAAAGATCAAATCTCTCTGCTAAAAATTGAATTTTTTCCTGTCTAATTGCATTCGGCACCTCATACATATCAGCCATGAAATTCAAATATTCTATCCCTTTTAATCGCAGAAACATATCTGGACTATCCGGAACATAACCAAATGTTTTCTTTGCCTCCATAGGCTCTTTCATCACATCTTTTCCGTTGATCGAAATTGTTCCTTTATCTATTGCATGAATACCTGTTACCATCTTAATTGTTGTTGATTTCCCAGCACCATTCGGCCCTAAAAATCCAAAAATTTCTCCACTAGGTACTGTTAAACTTAAATCTTTCACAGCATAGGAAGAACCATTATAACTTTTTGACACATTCACAATTTCAATCATTTTATCCAATCCTTTCCTCATTTACCAATAAACTATATCTCTATTATAGCATACTTGTATTTTTAGATTTTTACATTTTTTCAGATTGAATAATCTTTCACAAAATCTTTTTATAATTTATTTATGCATTCAGAAAAAGGAATTCACTATTATTCCTATAGTAAGTATATATATTCATTTTGATTTTCCGACATGTACATCACAGCCGCGAAAATAAAAAGGAATCCCCACTCGTTTTCTCCATTTGGTTTCACGTGGCATAGGGCTAAAAAAGGCATTGACCGCTTCTATCCAAAGACGGACGCTCTCTCCCACCTAAAAGGAAAGTTTTATATCGGTATTTCAATCTATATATAGTTCCTTAGCCATTAAAATATATATATATACCTAGACCAACAATTAAAACAACTGCTAACAAAAGGTAAATCATTGTAAGCCTTGTAATATTCCCTTTCGTTGATTTACTATAATTTTCATCTCCATTTTTCCCGACTACTATTGTTCCAACAACAATTACTGCCACAATCAATAAAACAATTAACATCCACTTAATCATGTGTTCCATTTCCCCCTTCCTCTTGCAACCATTTTACAATATTTTTACTGTTTATAACTTTTAAATATTATCATTTTTCTGAACTTTAATTATATATATTATTCACTTTTCATTTACCTATTTGTTTTACTTATTCTTACGTTTGGATTCTCTATTTATTTATACAACAAACCAATTGATGAAATGGAAGATGCGCCATGACATTCACAACAAAAATAAAAGAATACCACACCCATTCACATATGACCCAAGATGATTTAGCAAAGCTTATTGGTGTTCGACGCGAAACCATTAGTCATTTGGAAAAGAGAAAATATAACCCTTCTTTACAATTGGCTTATGATATTGCAAAAGCATTGAACGCTTCTATTGAGGAAATATTCATTTTTGATGAAGTATAGTAAATCCCCCTCTCTACTATGACGTAGAAAGCGGGATTTTTGTAAAATTTGCACCTATTGTTGAGAATAGCCCAGTGTAGCTAAAAGAATTCATTAAAAAACCCTTAGTTCCCCGTCTTTCCTACAATCCTTATAATATCGGTTAAATCACGAATTTCATATGTTGGTTTAATGCCCATATTATTTTCCTTGCGATACGGGTTGAACCAGCACGTATCAATCCCGTAATTTATTCCTCCTTGAATATCGGAAGTTAACGAGTCACCGATAATTAATACGCTCTCTTTATCTGTAATCTGCAGCTTTGAAAATGCATAATCAAAAATCCCTCGCGCTGGTTTTTGAAATCCAACCTCTTCCGAAATGATAATATGCTCAAAAGTATCACAGAGAGGCGACCCCTTGATTCTAGATTTCTGCACATCTGTGAACCCATTCGTGATAATAGCTAGCCGACAATCAGCAAGCGTTTTACACAAGTCTACAGCTCCTGATACCATATGTATTTCTGTCCCTAAATAGCCAAGATATATACTGTTGAATATGTCAGCATTTATTTCAAGCTTATGAGCTAGAAATAATCTCCTAAATCTCTCCACTCCCAATTCAGATAAAGTTAGAATCCCCTGCTCTAAATCCCTCCATAATACTCTGTTAATCTCTTTATAGCTGTCTTCATAATCTACCAACCCCGTAGGTAATCCGAAATCTACAAACGTTTTATTTAATGCCTTTTTTTCAGACATACTAAAATCAAATAATGTATCATCCACATCGAATAAGATAACTTTATATTTCATAGGTACCTCCATTACTCACTACTGCTCTAGTTTGAATATATATTTCAATTTCTGTTCATAATCAGAACGTCTATAAACCTACCTATATTTTTTCTCTATCTTCTACTACATATTGTGTAGCTGATCCTGGATTTCCCCTTCGAAATTCAGTTCTTTTACTACAGCTTTGTTCATTTATTCTGACTCATTCTTCATTTAATAAAACTATATTATATACATAATACAGGATTTCCCATCAAAACAATTTACATATTACCTCTCTTCTAGTAACAATGTTTTCATATTTTCTAGTTGTTCTTTTGTAAAGCCAAGTCCTTTTTCAGCATAGATTTCAATACTGCCAAATTTATGGGTAATTTCATCAATTGCTGCCTGTAAATACTCTGCACGAGCTTCAAACATAGCCCCTAATATCTCTTTACTTTCCTCATTTTGTAACTTTGCACCTAAAAAGGCCATCATTTTTTGATTTAACTTTTCACGGAATCCGTTACTTAATAAATAATCTTGCATCACCGTTTCTTCCGGGACACCAAGAAGAAGTAATAATAAAGCAGAACCGAACCCTGTTCGATCTTTACCAGCTGTACAATGATTAACTAGCGGTAAATTTCCCGGATCTTGAGCTAGCTGTAGAAAGCGTACAAATGCTTCATTACCCTCTACAAAGCCTTTGTTCATTTTCACTAAATATTCACCTGGTTTTCCAAGCATCGATAAATCTCCGACTTGGAAAAACTCATTAATATTTAGATCTTTTGCTATATCTTGCATGACTGGTAAACAAACTTGACGAACACCAGTGATACTTGGGTTTGGTTTATGCTTTACTTCAAAATCTGTTCGGTAATCACATACTAGTTTTAAACCAGACTGTTGTAAATAAGCAATATCCCATTCTGTTAATCCTGCTAATTCCTCTGAACGATATAAATTGCCCCACTTTACTTTGCGGCCATCACTTGTCTCATAACCACCTAAATCACGGAAATTAAATGCTCCTTGTAGTGATAACCTACGTTCAGCTACAGTAACTACTTGTCCATTATTTGCTACTAATCGAAAATAAGGACGTGCTTTAGGGCTTGGATCTTCTATCGTACAAGAAGATGCTTTTGATACTCTTAATAAAAATTGTCCATTTTCCACAATCTTTTCTGATGAAGTACTCCAATAAATAGCAACTTCCTCTACTTCATCTTCCCATAATATATGTAACTTATTATCTAGATTTCGTTCTACACTTGCTTGTAACCAGCTTTTATGTTGTTTCATCATTTCACCAATACTTTCTCTATATAATCCGTTAAATCAAGCAATACTCTATTTTATTGTATTACAAATATACTAGTTCTGTCGTGACTATATTTATGACACTCCCTTGTCTTTCTTAGAAATTAAGAAAAGATTTCTTGTACTTTTAAGAATGTTGTAGTTGGAATACCACGAAATACATAGGCAATCTGCTCGTCACCTAAATCTTGATATACAACTGTGCCACGCTGAGGATGTGTATAAAATTCTAGTCCATTTATCATTTGCATTGAACTGTAATTTTTAATCCATGAAGATGCCGGATAGTAATTACGCTTCACATGGCGACACGCCCAAAGTGCATATAGTTGTTCTTTTACATCCCAGTACACATATTGCATTTCATTATTTCCTAAACCAATAGATTCGATTCGCCAAGAATTGGAGACTGTAATTGGTAAAGCGTTATATTGTATTTCATTTGGTGAAAACCATTTACTACATCTGCTTATTTCACCACCATTTGGTACTCTTGCTTGAAAACTTAATTGATGAAACGGTTTATTGATTTGTTTTTTTGCCTTCTCTAAATCTAATGGTTGCAAACCTTCCAAGAACTTTTCCATTTCTTGTTGTTGCACAAACCCTTCATCGATCGAAATTTCAATCTGCGTTTTCCATTTAGATATGGCATAACTAACTTTACCTTTATAATTCAGCCCCCTCCAATATACAAGACCATTATACTGAAAGCATTCACCTTGTGCTTGATACATACAACTATCAGGAAATGTTGGCTCCATAATATCTAGAAAAAACTCTTTTACTCGAAATACTCCTGTTCGTGTAAAAACTTGAAACCAAAGTGTTTCCCATTTCTCTCCTTCTTGACGTTCCGATACATTTTCAATATGCCAACCATCAAACAATACAACTGGATATAGTGCAATCATATGTTTAAGCTTTTGTTTTAACATAATAAGCTCCCTCCTTGTTGACTACTTCGGGAGAGGTTATTATTTATCCTTGCATGAGCAGGATTGTCCTCGAATATATAGAATACTAGGAAACAATTCATTACTAAAGCACAGAGGAGGAGGAGCTTTGGATATCATTGCATTGCAACAACAATTGGAGCTCATCCAGCAAAATGACTATACACAGATGCAGAACATCGATCTTAACGAGTTAAGTTCCCATATGATTCAAAACATTGGCACGACTGATAGCTATGTACGTGATCAATTAATATATAAATGTTTTTCACACTTTATTCAAAATGAATTCCTACCCCATGATCAATTGGAGACTTTATTAACAACCTGTCTAAGTAATAATTACTTATATCGAGAAATTGCCTCTCCAAATACGGATGGAGTTTTCACTCGTTCTTATACCACTTTATTAATAGGTTTAATTATACAGTTCGATAATTCTCATTCATTTTTATTACAAGAAACAGTACAAAAAGTAAAAGAAAAGCTTATTACATATATGAATCTTGAAATAGATTACCGTGGATATGTACAAGATAAAGGCTGGGCTCATAGCATTGCCCATGCATCTGATGTTTTTAACGAACTCGTACACAATCCACATATTACCTGTTCCTGCTATGAAGAGATTGCTCATTGCATATTAAATAAAATTTTCATTTACTCTACCGTATATCATAATAACGAAGATGAAAGAATTGTAACCACCCTCCTATCTATGCTTTATTATGATTTCTCAAGAGATCAACTTTTTTCGATTATTTATAAAAAAATAAAACGTTTACCACAGCTCAAAAAAAGACTCTCTTGTCATGAATACTGTAAATTATGTGCAAATTTAAAAACTTTTTTACGAACCTTATTTTTCAGAACAAAAATAGACCCAAACCTTTCTTCTGTAGCAAATCGAGCAGAAAAAATGTTACAAGAATTACATAAGTATTGCTAATTCTAAAGGAGAAAAGAAAATGAGATATATCAAAGACATGCGGAAGCTCGTAGGTAATCACCCGCTTATACTAATTGGTTCACACGTTATTATTGTAAATGAGATATCACTTCAACTCCGCACTGATTTTAATATGTGGGGCATTATTGGTGGTGCTCTTGAATATGGAGAAACATTAGAAGAAGCTGCAAAACGAGAAGTATAGGTTTGCAGAAAAGGATTCTACAACTTTGGAGGAATTATCATGGTAAAATATATTTCGAAAAACCAGATTTCAAAAAATCCCCTTGCCTACATTATGCTTATGAATCTGGAAAAACTGGTGGTACAACACCTGCAGTCTTAAATGCAGCTAATGAAATTGCAAATGTACTATATTTTAAAAATGAAATTTCATTTTTTGATATTGAAAAAACAATTTATTCTACACTTGAGGCACATCACAGCATCACGAATCCCTCTTTAGAAACAGTATTAGAAGCGGATCGTTGGGCACGCGAATATGCAAATCAATTATTAGTTAAAAAATGAAAAAGAGCTAAAACAGACACATTCTCTGTTTTAGCTCTTTTCTTTACGTGTTTAATTTAATAAATCGATACCCATGTGTAACAAGCACTTTTAATATCGCATATCCCGGAATCGCTAAGATGACTCCCATAATTCCAAATAGATTACCCGCTGTTAAAATAATAAAAATAATCGTAATTGGGTGAATATCTAATTTTTTCCCCATGACTTGCGGTGAAATAAACTTTCCTTCTGCCAATTGTACAATCATCATCACAATAATGACTTTTAGAATCATTGCTGGTGAATCAATAAAGGCAATGATTAAAGCAGGTAGAATGGCAATAATCGGTCCTACATATGGTACAACGTTTACAATCATCGCTAAAACTGCAAGTAACACGGCGTATTTAATCCCAATAATTAAATAACCAATTAATAACATAATACCAATAAATAGGCTAACAATAATTTGCCCTCTAATATATGAGCTAATGGCGTAATGCATATCATCTAATATAAGCTTAGCTGAAGATCGTCTTTGTTCCGGAATAAATCTCAAAAAGTATCTTGGTAATTGTTCACCGTCTTTTAAGAGATAGAACAATATAAAAGGAACCATTACAAATGTAAGAACTACTTCTGTAAGTGTACTTAAGAACCCAGTTACATTCCCTGTCACTGATGATAGTGAATTTGTAAAATTTATTGTAGAATCTTTTACAATACTACCTACATCAATATTTAAGCTATCTTGAATCTTTCCAATTATATTACTTTCTCCAAATCTACGTGCTGCCCTTTCAACTTCATGACCGAAATATGGCAAGTTATCTATTAATGCATTTACTTGATCTTTAATAATCGGAATAACTGTTACAACAAGAAAAACAAACAACCCGATTACAAGTATGTATATAGAAGCAATGGAAATGATTCTAGAAACACCTTTTCTTTCTAAAAGCGAAACAAATGGATGTAAAATATAAAATAGTACACCAGCTAACAACACTGGAAAAAAGATTGTTTTTAAAAAGACAATGAACGGTGTAAATACAAACGAAATTTTTGTTAGTAGTAATATATTCACAAATAGTAAGGCAAATCCAAGTAGCACCGCTAAATAATTTTGCTCTTTAAAAAACTTTTTCAGTTTATCTCTCTTTCGTAAATTTATTTTCTCCAAATATACCACCTCTCTAAGTATGAAAAGCCCTTAAAAAGGGCTTTATGAGACAATCAGTAATATATTTCTATTTACATGTAGCTTTTACTACAAATGATACAATTAAAGCCGATACAATTGCACCTAATAAACCAACAATAATATTACCAAACATGCCATGAAGAAATCCCTTCCCTTATCTGCTATAATACCTATAATAGCCCCAACGAAAAATGTGATAATCCATCCCATTTTCCGTTCTCTTTTTCTATTAGGATGTTAATTTATAATTAAATACAAAAGTTATAAACCACCTTATTTAATTACTAGCGCTTTGTAATTCCCATTGAATTATAACTATTCACAAAAGGAGATTTACTACAATAACACGAAATTATGTACATACATTGTATCCAAAAAAACTAAATTCTGTCAAACAACATGGAGATTATAAGTATATTAAAATATCTTTTTTCATTCTAAATTAGGATTTTAGCACGATTCGATGTGAATTGTATCTTATTTCAAGACAAAAACCAACCTACGCTCCCTCTTTCAGAAAGGAGATCGACAAATGATTTTTAAAATGAATCCTGCTTCTATTGAAGTTGCATCCGCTATTTTAGCAATCCAAATTCCTGCTTATCAGGTGGAGGCAAAATACATTAACAGTGTAGCAATCCCACGTTTATATGATACTGTGAAAGACATTCAAAATTGTAATGAGACATTTTATGGATACATCCTTGAAAATAAACTAATAGGTTTTATTTCTTTTGTAAATGAAGGAGCAATTATTGATATCCATCGCCTAGTTGTATCACCCGACTATTTCCATAGAAGAATTGCAACAAAGTTACTCCTTCATTTATTTAGCGCATCCCCTGATACAAGTAAATATATTGTACAAACAGGGAAAGCAAACATCCCTGCCCTTTCTCTATATAAAAAACACGGCTTTGTTGAAGTAAACGACATTGTAGTACCCGACGGAATCGTCCTTACTCAATTAGAAAAAGACAGAAAAAAATAAATAGTTTGACTTGTGTGTTTTATTATGTTATTTTTTACTTTATAAAACCTTTTGCTGAATCCAAATTTTGGAACGGGGGAACCATTTATGTAGCTTATGCTACTTGGGGCGAATCTTTTTTAAGTAGGGGAACTCTCACTTCCCGAGTCCGACAGCTAACCTCGTAAGCGTAATGGGAGAGGGAAGGTGCTTTTTACCTATGTTACACTGTATCCCTCCTTAACTATAAAGTGTATGGAATCGTTATCACAAAAAACTATATTTATAGTAAAGGAGACTTTTACAATGTTACGTTTATCAGATCATGAAATAAAAATGATGGAGCAACGCCTCCGATTGGAGCAACAGCGTACGTATCAAGCAAACAAAATTGTAGATAGTTTACATCACAAATATTTTTTTCAACATATTTTTCAGCCGAAAAGATAAATTAACATGTTAAAATTGCTAATAGGTAATGATAGAAACGTTATAAATTAAAAAACTATGCTGCACTTTACTAAGTTAGACCTTTCATGCTTTTTCTTTCTTTAAGTGAAAAAACATTATTCGATTTATTCAGAAAAACAAAACTTCATTACCATGTGTAATGAAGTTTTGTTTGCTACTGAATCACTTAGAACATACGTCCTTTTAGTTCTCATATAATCTTTCTTTCTTACTAAGCCTCCTTATTATGATTATATAGGCACAAAACAAAGCACACTTTCCAAACAAGCAACTGCAAAGTTTGGAAAATAAGATACTATGCTGCAGTTACTAAATTTCTTTTCTGCTTTCTCCTATTCTTTTTCTTGTACCACCACATATATATTCCAGTAAACATTAAAATAGATGGAGTAAGTCCACCGATTACATATAAGACTTTTGTAAATAGTCCACCAAATGTCCCTGTATGTAACGGAAGATGCCAAGTTTGATAGGTAAGTCCACGATCTACATTGGGATCCATCTTTGCGATTACTTTTCCACTATACTGGTCCATCCACACCTGGATCATACGAGCGGCTCATACGAATTTCGATAGCCCCTTCTGCCTTTCCTTGTTTCACCTTCTCTGGAATTCTCACTTGCATAATTGTTCCTTCTGGCACTTCTTTTTCAGCTGTATGTAACAATCGATCAAGAAGAATCTTTCCTCCTGAAAGAGGTTTAGAAATTAGCTTTTCTTTCGCTGGCATCACAGTAGCCTTTGCACCAAACCATCCAAAAATAGTTTTATCATACACAAAAAGACCTCCCGTTAACGAAACGATAAGTAAAAATGGAACAGAAACTGCACCAATAACTCTATGTAGATCAAATTGCTTTACATATTGATTCTTGCTTTGACGAATATTGAACTCCCCCCCACCTACCTCTACACGAGCCTGAGGTGGAGGATTCTCCTGTTTCGGCCCTAGCAAAAACAGTTCCTCTCGTTCAACAAAGAGGATACAACGATATAGAAGTTCCGTAGTGTCCCTAAGACGACCCATTCGATCTTCCGAGGAAAACAAAAGAGGTACAGCTACTTTTTTCTTATATCGAGAGTAGAACACCTTGTCATGCATCCAGTTCCTAGACTTGTTATCTGCTCTGGTAATAAGCGTAGGAGACTGGGACAAAGCGTCCTTTTTTATCATGCAAGTAGCTTTGCTAGTTTTTTCTTTTCACTTTTAAACAAGTGTAACCTTTCGATTTGTAAGGCTTCTTTCGGCTGATCTACATCGTATAGCTGATAGAAATGATGCGTGCGAATATCCAATCGATTATTCAGTTGATGCCAATGACTCCAGTGATGTGCATCTTTCTTTGGAATATAAGGCTGCAGAACCCGCGGCACTTTTTCTTTGTATCCTAATCCCCGGCGCCCAATCGTAAAAGCAGCAGATTGATGAATAGAGATACCGAATTTTCGCATATATTTCATCTTTCCTGCAATCGAAGTGTAAGCGGGATTGACTTGAAAGACAGCCACGCCCCTTTTATCCGCGCGGCCTAGAATTGCACTTGTCATCTTTTCATAAGCGAACATACTCTTCATTCGATTCGCTCACTTATTTCCATAACGATCCCCTGTTTTCGATTGGGTTGTATCTAACTTCTCGATGACAATTGGCTTGTTATACCGCTCCGCTAAGTCTACTAAGCGAACGGCCTCCGCTTCGATTATCTTTGTGATTTGTCCGGTGGATTTACCTAGAATTGAAAAACGGGGGGCACCACTTCCTTTGTAATTCCCGTCCTTCGTTACATTCGCCCAAGCAAAATGTTCGAGATTGCAATCCACACCAATTGCGCCATCTGATGTACTATAATTCGTATGAGAATTTTCTGGCACATCGACTAAACATTTCACAATGTAATACTCCCCATGATCTTCCACAGACCACGCAATCGGTTTGCCATGTTTTTTCTTATTCTTACACTGTAATTGGGTTGTGATTACTTCTTTTATGATTTCTTGTCCATACGGGAATGTAACAGCTGGGAACTTAAGTGTTTTTCCGGAACTTGTCGTCATCCATAATTCCTGTGTCTCAGGCACATACTGAAACCCAAAATTTCCATATTTGGCATCTTTACGGCCAGATAGAATGAGTTGTTTATTTCGAGCACGAGAAAATAATATTTTCCATTTGTCATGGTTACGTACAAACTCATCGATGGTAAATCGAAAGCGAAACAGTTTTTTGCTTCCAAATACTGCGCTTGGAATATGCGTTTTATATGATGCAAGTTTCTGTGTTAAACGAAGTTGTCTGTGGGTTAAACGAAGTTGTCTGTGGGTTAAAAGGCCGATTTTCGCCTGGATTCTTTTGATTTGAGCATCTAAGTACTGGTGTTCAAACAGAGATTCATTCAGCCAAATTAAGGTGTCTTTTTTACGAGATAAGGAGATGAGGTTGTTGTGCTTCACGAAGCGGGTGTTTTTTAGAAACGTCAGCTTTCCTTTCACACAACTTTGTTTGATTTTGCGAAGATTTGCCAGTTTTGTCCGTTCTTGTTTCAACTTTTTCTTTAGTTTCTTAACCTTCTCCTGTGTTTGTTTCTCATATATTTTTTGTAACTCCATTAAACCTGTAAACAATGCCTTCGCTTCTTGCGTCGCACTGTTTGCATAGTAATCATTCAATTGATAATTCCGCTTGAGAACAAGATGAAGACTATCCGCATGCATCTTTCGGTTCCAACGTTTTTCCCGAACAATCGTTTGAAATGCAAAGCGTTTCGCCCGATTACATGTTTCGATTGTCTGTGTTAATGCCTCTACCATTTCATATGGTAAATCTGTCTTATAGATTCGTTTCGAAAAATACGCTTTCTTCACCTGTTCTCACCTCATTTTGTTTGATAAGATCATTATACAACAAAACAAACATACGTTCTTTCAAAAAAGACAAAACCGAGAAGACCTCCACCTTCACTTCGTTTAGAGGAGGGGGTCTTCTCGGTTAAAATGATAAATGAATCTCATCTTCAGAAGCAGTATACGGACCGTACTTTGGCAAAGAATCTACTAAAAAAAGCAAGGTGCTACTACATCCCAACACCTTTTATTGAGCTCTAACATTTTTGTCTGCTCCATTTCTCATTCCCCCAGCTTTCTCAATCCTATTTATAAACGACATTTCTCCACTTCTCATTCCTCTCTAAAATTCACATCATATAACCTGAACGTCCGTTTCTCTTCGCCCGATAATTTTTCACTTTCGCAATCGTACCACACGCTCTCCCATCTTTACCTCCAGCATACATACCACACCAACGTTTACTCCCATTACGAGAATAATCATAAAAAACCCAGCGGCAATCTGGACATGCTTTTAACCGGCTCCATCTCTTTTGATCAATAGCAACCAAAATACTTTGTAAAATCATCGTATACAAATTTTCTTCTCCAATTGGTTCATATGCAACAGAATCCATATTCTCTGTCACACATACTCGAAACGGATACTTTCTAAACCATTCTTGTAGTGTCCCTTTCTCCTCAACCACGAAACGAATTCCATCTCTAAATTGCTTCAGCTCATCCAACGTACCAAAAGAGAGTTCCTCATCAAAATGGTTTCTCATAAATTGAAGTACATCATCTACTGTATTAAGCTCATCTACCTGCTTTCTTGTGTCATTTGGAATTCTCCATGTATTTAAAAAATCTCTTACAACTTCTAATTGTCCTGGTGCCTCTTGGCCGTGACTCAAATTCATTCACCATCTTTCTAAAATTTACTTTTTTCTGACTTTATGTATAATTATAATATAAAACAGTTAACCATTAAAATGTTTTAATGGTTACATCACAGGAGGGATTTTATGAAGAACTTTTCAATACCCATACGTTTTATACTCATTTCTTCCTTTTTCATGGCATTTGGATACTTTGCTGTGTATGCCTTTCTCGCTATTTATTTATCTAATTTTTTACACTTTTCTGCCATGCAAGTAGGAACAATTTTAACAATTATGACTATCACATCACGAGTTATCCCTTTATTTTCTGGTATCATTGCCGACAAAGTAGGCTATATGATTATGATGATATCTGGTTTACTATTAAGAGGCATTGGCTTTATTTGTTTAGGGATATTTTCAGAGTTTCATACTATTTCAATTTCTGCTTCACTAATTGGATTTGGAACTGCATTTTATGAACCCGCTGCACGCGCTGTATTTGGCTCACAACCTGCTCGTATCCGAAAAGATTTATTTACATACTTAAATCTTGCTTTTAACAGCGGAGCTATTATCGGCCCAATTGCTGGCAGCCTGTTACTCATATGGAATCCTTTGTATCCATTTATACTTACCGGATCACTCATGTTATTATTTGCTGTCCTTTTTTATCTTCTTAGAAATCACTTTCAAGTTTCTACAGAAAATGTACAGCTCTTATCTGGATTCAAAGTCGTCTTTGAAAACAAGCATTTCCTCTCATTCTCAGGCATCATGATTTTCTTTTACATTATGTTCACTCAACTTACTGTTGCTCTTCCTCTTCATATGACCAACATCAGTCATAATGAAAAATTAGGAGGAATTGTTATTACATTGAATGCTATTACAGGCGTTTTATTTATGATCGCCTTTAGGAAAATCTTTCACAAATACAATACACTATCGATTGTAAAATATGGCGTTCTATTAATGGGAATTTCTTTTTTACTAATCCCCTTATTTCAAGATCCGTATTGGCTATTTGTTTGTGTTATTTTATTTACAATCGGTGAAACGCTTGTATTGCCTAATGCTGACATTACAATTGCGAATTATAGTAATGAATCTTATACAGCTACATATTTTGGTTTTTATCAGCTCTCACTTGCTATTGGCTTTATAATTGGAAACTATACAGGAACATGGCTTACATCACAGATGCAAGGGACGTATACACCTTGGTTTATTTTGGGAACACTTGGTGTTACAGGTTTTATTTTGCTTCATATTTTAAAAAATATGGAGCAAAAACATGAAAAAGAGATGATTCATACAGGATTATAAACGTATATAATGCAATGAAAAGCACCGTCCAGTCTATTGAACGGTGCTTTTCATAAAATAATTATAATTTTTTTATCATTTTAAAATTAGTCAGTGTAACACCTTTACGCTCTACAGTTTGTGAACAAACAATTTTGTAGCCTCCATGTTCAAAAAATGGCTTAGCTGTAATACTTGCTTCTGTATCAATTTCTAAAAGATTTAATTTTTTCGCCTCAGATTCAAGCATATTTACTAAAGCTGTGGCTATACCTTGTCCTTGATAATCTTTATGAACATACAGTCTATCTAAGTGGCCAGTATGCGTTAGATCGCTAAATCCAACAATTTTATCATTAACTTTTGTAACAAATGTTATATTTCGATCTAATGATTCTTTCCAAGATTTCATTTTAGATTCTTTTTCATCTCTTGGCGCCCAAGCATCCAATTCTAATTGAGAATAATCTTTCAAATTTACTGAATGAACCGTTTCATAAAACAAAGAAATAATCTCTTCAGTATCAGCTTCCTTAAACTTTATAATCTTCACTTTTTGTTATGTCTCCTCTTATTATAATAAGCATATTCTCATATATTTAAAATTTCACCACCAATTTCTTCTTCCACACAACTGCTCTATCGTTCAATAAGAACAAACGAAATGTAGATCATTCCGGTTCATCTTTTTATAAACGGTTAAACTGTATTTCAAACCCACAATAATATCCAGTATAAAAAACACCTTTTAGTAAAACTAAAAGGTGTTTTTTTGTGAAACCATTAATGAATATCATGTTTTTTGAAATTACCGCCCTTTACTTCTGCTACGTCATATACAGTAATAAAGGCATTTTCATCAATTTCATGAATGAGTTCTTTCATTTTACTTTCTTCTAAACGGTTAATGACACAAGTGATTTCTTTAAATTGTTCCTTTGAATAACCGCCGTAAACTTCATTATACGTTGCACTTCGACCTAAGCGATCTCGAATTGTTTCTACCATTAATTCAGGTTCTTTTGTGATAATTTTAAAGGTTTTAGAACCACTTAAACCTACTTCAACGATGTGAATTACTTTAGAAGCAATAAAGTAAGCAATTGCCGAAAGAATAGCTCCTTGAAGACCAAATACTGTTGAGACAAAAATAAAGACAAACATGTTTAAAAATAAGATGAGATCACTTGTCCCAAAAGGTAATTTTCGAGAAAGTAATACGGCTAACATATCAATTCCATCTAATGCGCCACCGTTACGCAATGCTAACCCCATACCAAAGCCGATGATAATTCCCCCAACAACGGTAATTAACAATGTATCCCCTTCAATAATAGTTGGTACTTGGTGCATAAGAACAGTACCGATTGCTAGTGAAGCAATACCGATAACCGAATAAACAGCAAAACTTTTACCAATTTGCTTATATCCTAACCAAACAAAAGGGATGTTAATGACTGCAATTAGAATTCCTAATGGTAATCCAAATAGTTCTGAGCTAACGATACTTAAGCCCGTCACACCACCATCTGATACGTTGTTTGGGATTAATACTGATTCTAGTCCATATGCTGTTATAAATGCCCCAATAATAATCATTAATGCTCGTAAAACGATTTTTAGTTTATGGGACTTGTTCTTTTTGATTGTACTCATATCATTTCCTCGCTTCAAACTTTTTTCTCTTCATTACTACACATTTTTAATCAGTTAGACTCATTCCTAATAACTATTCTAACACATTTCCATCAGAATATTTCTTGAAGTATTTTTCCTCTTTAAGTGATTTTTTTCACAATCTCTTCTAACATGTAAAAAAGATAACCAATTTTCTTTTAAGCTGTTATTCAACAAGGTGCCCGATTGTGGAATTACAGAACGGGCATATTGGTGAATGACTTTATTGTAAGAGTTAAATCCGAGATCGGCCGTTATCCGTCCCTGCTTGTTCAACACACGGGCCAGTTTGTTGAGGATTTTAACAGGCTTTTTTAGAGTTATTATTTAAAAAAGGATTTTGAAGTCTTTTGGTGAAAATTAAATATTAAATCTATAAAAGATGGAGGTTGTTGTGATGTTGAAACTGTTTCAATATAACTGGCAAGTTCGTGATGATTGGTTTACATTGTGCGAAGACATACCGGATGAAGAACTATTAAAGAAACGGGTCGGTGGGTTCGGCAGTATCCTACATACCCTATTTCACATTGTAGATGTGGAATATATGTGGATCTTAGGTTTGCGAGGTGAACCAGTGCCTGAGGAGCCATTGTTTGAGGATTATGCTAGCTTACAAAAAGTGAAAAATCTTTCAGCTCAATACCATGAGAAAGTGAAACCATTTGTGACATCTTGGACAAATGAAATGGATTCTCGGAAACTTTCAGAAACTGATTTCAATGAAGAACCGATTAGCTCTAGAGACGCACCAATCAGGCGCCGAGTCATTGAATGTACACACGGAGAAATCATACGTCATGTCATTGTCCACGAAATCCACCATATTGGTCAGTTATCTATATGGGCACGTGAAATAGGAAAGGAGCCTGTTTCCGCAAATCTGAGAGGAAGAGGGCTATTCGATAATTAGACTGCCTTTGCCAATTTCACAAACGGGCGCGTTTATTTAGAAAAGCGTCTTTTCTTGTATATTAAGTCATTTGATAGAATATGGTACCATTAATATGCTACATCAAATATTTATAATGTTGATTCATGTGAGTGTAGTGTAAGGCTTAAAAAAGAACTGAAATACTTGTCAAAATATTATTTTTCTTGGTTTTCCTTAAAAATGAACGGTTCTTTTTTAAAGTGAAATCGCTCTTTTAAAAAGCTCCCTAAATTTCTCCCTATCTTCTGATGTAAATGGTTTTGGCCCCTTTGTACGCTTTCCACTTTTTCGAGCCATTGCACTCAAATAACGTGTTTGTAATAATTGGTCAATGTTTTCATTTGTATAGCTATACCCTTTATGGTGAAGAACCGTACACCCCTTTGCTAAACCTAGCGAAGCAAGACCATAATCTTGCGTAACGATTATGTCTCCTTTTTCTGCTAACTTCATAATCCGATAATCCGCAGCATCTGCTCCAGAATCAACATAAATCGTTTCCACTCCTGATGGTTGTTCCGCATTAGAAAAATGAGAAAAGCTAGTAACAAGGATAACAGGAATTTCAGCATTCGTACCTTCAGAGATAATAATATCTTTTACCGGACAAGCATCTGCATCAACATAAATTTTCATCTTTATCACTCCCATAAATAAGTTCGAGTTGATGATAATGGTAGATTTAGCTTTTGTCAAACGAAGATGCTTTACCTAAAATCATTAAAAAAACAGATATTCTATTAAAGGGCGCGATTGTGGAACAAGAATTACAAGGGTGATACATATTATACATGACTAATATGTATCACCCTTTATTTTTTATGACTTTTTTTGATTTAGGTCTTGATAATATTTGTTAAACAACTTTATTGTCAATCAACACAATTGTTATAGAATTAGTATTTCATATTTTATAATGTAAAACCTTTAACACTAACTTCTTCAGATAAAACACTAACTATTTATCAGATATTTGTTTTTTATTTGCTTACAAATTACTTATAGTCTCTTTTGTGTATTTCATTTTCTTTCTTCTTTATTTTTCCTAGTATAATCTCTTTACCATTTATTTTTTTATTGAACTGTTTAACTTCCTTAAATACCCTTGTTCCTACATCCAAAGAATTAACTGTAAACTAGTTCTTTTTGGCTTAGATCAAGCGTCTGCGCTGTTGAAGTATGAATCTCTTGGAAAAGCTCTGGGTTTTCCGCTAGTGACACGCCATAAGAAGGAATCATTTCTTTTATTTTCAGTTCCCACTCTTTCATATGTTGTGGGAAGCATTTTTCTAATACCTCAAGCATAACGTGAACAGCAGTAGAAGCACCCGGGGAAGCGCCGAGCAATGCAGCTATCGAGCCATCAGCGGCACTAACAACTTCCGTACCAAATTGAAGTGTTCCTTTACCACCGGCATCAGTATCTTTGATAACTTGCACACGTTGTCCCGCTACCACTATATCCCAATCCTCGCTTTTGGCGTTCGGAATAAACTCGCGTAATTCTTCCATGCGCTTTTCATTCGATAACATAACTTGCTGGATCAAGTATTTTGTCAATGACATCTCTTTTACGCCTGCCGCCATCATAGTGAGGACATTATTCGGTTTTACGGAACCTATCAAATCAAAATTCGAACCAGTTTTTAAGAACTTTGGTGAGAAGCCGGCAAACGGTCCAAACAGCAATGTTTTTTTGTTGTCAATATATCTTGTATCAAGATGCGGAACAGACATTGGCGGAGCACCAACCTTAGCCTTACCGTATACTTTTGCATGGTGCTGCGCTGCAACTTCCGGATTGTTACATACCATAAATAATCCGCTTACCGGGAACCCTCCAATATGTTTTGACTCAGGAATACCGGTTTTTTGTAGTAAAGGCAGACTTCCGCCCCCACCGCCGATAAAGACGAATTTTGCAGTATGGTATTCGATTTTACTACTATTCATATCATGCACTTTCACTTCCCATGATCCGTCGCTAGCACGTTTAATATTCTCGACACTATGTTTGTAGTTTATTTCGACATTTTTACTCTGCAAGTGGTCAAACAACATACGTGTTAAAGCACCAAAGTTGACATCCGTTCCAGAATCGATTTTCGTTGCCGCTATTGGCTCATTCGATGTACGCCCTTCCATAATAAGTGGCATCCACTCCTCCAGCTTTTCATGGTCATCAGAAAATTCCATTCCTTGAAACAGCGGACTGTTTGAAAGCGCTTCAAAACGCTTTTTCAAAAACGTTACATTTTCTTCCCCTTGCACCATACTCATATGAGGTATTGGCATGATAAAGTCTTGCGGATTACGAATCAGATTACTATTTACAAGATAAGACCAAAATTGTCTTGAAAGCTGAAACTGTTCATTAATTTTGATAGCTTTGCGAATATCTATAGATCCATCAGATTTTTCGGATGTATAGTTCAGTTCACAAAGTGCAGCGTGGCCCGTTCCCGCATTATTCCATTCGTTAGAACTTTCTTCTCCTGCGTTTGCGAGTTTCTCGAACACTTTGATTTCCCATTCAGGTACTAACTCTTTCAGTAATGATCCCAAAGTCGCGCTCATGATTCCGGCACCAATTAAGATAACGTCTGTTTTTTGCTGCATGTTGCTCATGATAATCTCTCCATCCCCTATATTAGCAAAAAAGAGTAGGTGCATCTGCTTAAAGGTCGCAAAAAGCAAAGCGTCGCCTAGACCCCTACCTAGGAACCTATCTCTCCTGCCTCAAATATAACCATCTCATACTCTATTATAATAATTAATAGACTAAAATATCTAGTATTATCTGATAATTATTAACGATTTAAGAGAGAATATAGATTTTTTACAAAAATAAATTCTACTTTTCTACATAAAAAGGAGAAGTCTACTCTTACAGAATAAAGAAAAACTATATAAGGTTACACATTATATATCCATTGGTACACCATTATCTAAAGTGATGTACTTTTTTCTTTTATAAACCTCTTTATTCGCCTTCTTATGATTTCCTATTTCAGAACATATTCATTATAATAAGAGAGAAAAAGCTTTTTCCAATTCTTCCAAAACCTCTGTGTAATGTCGAATCCCAGGGTATTGTTGTGGAGAAAGTGCTTTTGACTTTATTGGAAAATCATGAATGAAATCCAGGTCCTTATACTCCTTTAAATGCAGTTGATTCAATGCAGTTAGAACGTCACTTTTGTTTTCACTCCACACTTGAAAGGTTTTAAAGCTTGTCACAAAAATTTCATTATAGGATGTACCATCTTCAGTCGCGATTCCAAATTGGAGAAATCCATCATTTGTAAGTTCAAATTTATATTCTTTGAAAAGATTCATGATTCGGTCAGATTCAGTAAAGCGACTAAGAACGGGCTCTTCCCCATTCATTCCTACAATTCCATAAGCTATCCCTTCTTTAATCATTGTATTAACTAATGTTACAAACAAGTGCCAAATTCTATCAGCATCAATATTGATTTCGGTAAAATACTGAAACTTTTCACCTTCAATCTCTCTCATCTTGTATCCTTCCACAATGTTCGCTCTCGCCCGTTTTTGTTGTATAGTGTGGTAATCATCCCCCCCAATTCGATCTGGTATTCGATCTGGTATTTGTAAGCCTAACGGTAATTTATACACGCTTTTTCCTCCTCGTCTTCAATGAATATCATTATGTTGGAATAAAATAGTTTATAGATTCTCAACATATTCTCTTTTGGTAATGCAAATCCCTTCTCCAATTAACTGATCATATTCTTTCATACATCTTCGCATATGCGATTTTCAGCTGTTTCCGCAATTCCTTATCTTCTTATACGCACTGTAACGAAAAAATGATGTCTAGAACAAAATATCTCTTGAGTATTTAAAAATAAAAGATGACGATGCGAAACAAATATCAAATTTATTTAAAACTTTCTTTTTCAGCTATTATATCAACAAGTCACCCTTCCATACTACAAACCATTTATGTTGTAGTAGCAAATGAGCTCTTTTGTGGCAAAAAAAAAGAATAGATCACTCAGATTGCTTCTGCCTGCATCTATCCTTTTCTTTTTATACAATGTGTAACACTATTAAATCAAAAGAAATTAGCTAATTTTTTTATGAAGCATGATCTTTCTTCTTCATCAATGCTCGTTTCTTCATCGCTTTTGTTAAGTAGCCGCCTTTGAAAGAGCGAATCTCATAGGAAGACATAAACGCTTTCGGTGCAATTCGATTAATAATGTCCAAAAGCTCTTTCTCGCGGGAACGTTTCGCAACAATATCTAAACGGTAGCGTACGGAATTTATCCCTTCCCCTTCAAATACAGTTACACCAAATCCTGAATGTCTTAACTCATCAACTAACTCATTGCAACGATCTAGTAAACTAACTTGGTATGTAATATACCCAATTGCCAATTTATTTTCTATATAACCGCCTAATAAAAGTCCGGCACTAAAACCGATCACATAGGCTATAATATTCATCCAATTTGATAAATCTTGAAACACAATTCCTAAACTTACAATATAGATTGCCCCTTCTAGTAATCCCACACCAGCAGCGGATCTTGTTTGATTCTTTACAAGCAAAATCGTCCTGATCGTTAAAACTGGAACATAAATAATTTGAAGTACAAAAATAAGTAGCGCTTGTAACATTTGCATCCACCTCTTTCAAAAAGTCTTTTGTCATAATAACATACATAACCTTTAGAAAGCGATGGGTTTTCTAAATTTTTTTATTTTCCCATGAAAAAATAAGAAAATAAAAAAAGAACCGTTTTCGGTTCCCTTTTATCCCGCATTAACGGGCAGCAAGACCCCGATTGGTTCAACTAATAATCAGTGGGAGATAAAGAACCCCCCACTGATTAAAGTTTCACTTTATCTTCTTATTTTGAATCCTGTGTAACCCTTTTTCTTTTTTCCTCTTCTTCTCTTACTAACTGCATATTCGCATAAGCTAAATTCGCAATCATTAAAAAGTGACCACCTAAAATGCCCGTACCAAATGCCCACATTTCCATTTCATGTTCAATTTCATACATAATGATCGCACCTAGTATCGCAGCTGCAAAACGATTTAAAATTCCTAATCCAGGCGCACGTTGTTTTAATACAATACTTTTCCCAATCTTTTCAACTCGTCTGGCTAACAACCAAAGACAGTATGCACTTACAGCTAATCCGATCCCGAATCCAGTAACTTGCTTTGAAAAAGGCGTTATCGTCCATAGAAGTAGTAAACCACTAAAGATCATATATAATTGTAGTTTGTATACTCGTAACGCAACTTCAATCAAAATACCCGCTCCTTGTTTCAAGTTTTGCGATAGGTGAAAAAGAAAGCAGCAACCTACACAGTTGCTGCTTTCTCTTGTTGATGATCAATTTTTCGAATTTCAACGCGCTTAATTTGATATGCATCTTTTTCAAGAACTTTAAACTCATATCCCTCTGCTTCGACACATTGTCCTTCTTCAATTTCATGATTCTGCATCATAATCCATCCACCAATTGTATCCACATCTTCTTCCTCGATGTGTAGACCAAATAAATCTTTCACTTCTGAAATTAACACTTTTCCAT
Organism: Bacillus pseudomycoides DSM 12442; assembly: GCF_000161455.1. Lineage (GTDB taxonomy): Bacteria > Bacillota > Bacilli > Bacillales > Bacillaceae_G > Bacillus_A > Bacillus_A pseudomycoides. The sequence goes on along the minus strand of NZ_CM000745.1, from coordinate 2,598,411 downwards.
CAACAATTTTATGATGTTCATTTACGTGTTGAATTGGTGGATGTTCATCTTCATCATATTCATCACGAATTTCGCCGACGATTTCTTCCAATATATCTTCAAGCGTTACAATTCCGGCTGTACCTCCGTACTCATCATATAATACAGCCATTGGAATTCGCTTTTTCTGCATTTGCAGAAGTAAATCATGAATTGGAGTTGTTTCCATCACTTCAATAATCGGACGCATATACGTACGAATAGATGATAAATCTTCTGTATCGCCTTTCATATATCGAATAAAGAAGTCTTTTACGTTGACCATACCGATAATATCATCTTTATCTTCTCCAAAGATTGGATAACGTGTGTATCGTTCGCTTTGGATAATTTTCATGTGTTCTTCTACTGAATCTTCGAGATAGAAACCGACGATTTCTGTCCGTGGTACCATAATCTCTTTCGCAATGCGATTATCAAATTCAAAGATATTATTTACATACTTATATTCTGCTTGATTAATTTCTCCACTTTCATAGCTCTCTGAAAGAATAAGACGTAACTCTTCTTCCGTATGTGCTACTTCATGTTCAGAAGCTGGTTTCAAACCGAATAAGCCAGTTACGACACGCGCTGAACTATTTAGTACCCAAATAAACGGATACATCACTTTGTAGAACATCATTAAAGGTCCAGCAAATAATAAAGTTACTCTTTCAGCCTTTTGAATTGCCATTGTTTTCGGAGCTAATTCCCCTACTACAACGTGCAAATACGTCATTGTCATAAATGCAAGGCCAAAAGTCAATACTTGTGAAATAGAAGGGTTTAAGTTCCATTTCTCAAATAATGGATGCAATAGCTTTTCTATTGTCGGTTCACCTAACCAACCAAGTCCCATTGCCGTTACTGTAATTCCTAACTGACAAGCAGATAAATATTCATCTAAATTTGTTGTTACCTTTTTTGCTGCTAACGCACCGCGTTTTCCTTCCGCAACAAGCTGATCTATACGACTTGAACGTACCTTAACAATCGCAAACTCTGCTGCTACGAAAAATCCAGTAAATGCGATTAAAATCGCAACCATGACTAAATTAAATATTTCCAATGAATCCCCTTAGTAAAAAAACTAAGGTGTTCACCTCCTGTATACTTATAATGTTTTCTTATTCTCTGTTTCTTTAGAAAACATAGCCCTATACAGAAATTAAAAGAGTTGGATCCAACTTCAACTATAAAAATAGTATCAGTGTTTGTATTAAAGCTGTCGTTTGACCCGATAAAGATTTCGATATTTTTTCACGTTGTGAATCTGTTAACCCATCTAACAGAGGTTTCAACTGTGTTAGCTCTGTTTCTAATCGATGGATATGGTTTGTCACTTCATTCACTTGTTTCGAAACGTGTTCATTGATACCGAGCAGCTTCTTCCTCTCCTCGATCCTCTCTTTAATCTCACAAAGCGGCATATGCATTTCCTTGCATTTCTCAATAAATTGTAATGTTTCAAATGCTGTTTCGTCGTAATAGCGATAATTAGATTGAGATCGCTCCGCTTTTAAGATACCTAGATTCGTATAATAATCAATCGTTCGTTTCGATACGTGAGCCAAGTGAGCCAACTGTCCGATTCGATACACCTTCCCAACGATTTTTCCCTCCCCATTTATGTTAAGAACATCATACAATACATAAACTATACAGTCAAACGTGACGGTTTATTATTCACAATATATGCAAAAAAGATCCGCTATATGTTGCAGATCTCCTTCTTCCTATATTTCTTTTTCTTTATTATGAGTAGCTTCTACACACTCTGCTAAACGTTCAAGCTGATCCATACATCCAACCTGTTAATTTATATAAAATACGATAGAATAGATTGCTAGGTGTATACTCAACAATTAATGTAAGAAGTGTGCCTTCCTCTTCTTACAATATGTATGTTGTAGTAGAATATCCTTGTTTCATCTCACCGCCAAGAGTAATGATATACGGTGCTTCATATTCTAAAAATTCCACTTCCGACTCAAATATTTTCTTACCCATTTTTTGAACGGAAATAAATGTATCTCCTACACGTGGATTTTCTTTCACTCGCTCTAACGGATAACGATTTTCGATTAAAAATGTATTCCATTCCTTCGTTTTTTCATCATCTTTTACATATTCAAACACGACATCAATTGCTGCTTGAATTAAAACTTCAATAGCAAAACTCATTCATTTTCTCCTTTTACATACCCTTATTTTTCTATATATTTTGCGACAAAATGATTATGCCATATTTTATCCAGTGAAATACAAGGGTTATTTTACTATTATTTCTCTTATTTAGAGTTTCATGAGTTTGAATTTATAATTTATAACACAAGGGCGAAAAGAATTGAGTTATATTTTTATCCATATTTCATCATATTAATTTTCAAAATACATCTTTTGCTTTAACCGTACATTTACTTTCGGAATCCAACCAACTTCTTCACATTCTATTTTCTTGCACCATAGCCAACCATTTAATTCCTTTAAACCAATGAGAATATCTCCTTTTTCTACATTTAATTCTTTCGCCGTATATGTTTCAAGCACAATACCAGAATCACTGTTTTCACATGTTATTATTTGCTTTGGAACCCATCCCGCCAGACCACTATGCTCAGCACGGCAATATACCCAATTGTTCCAGTTTTCTGGCCCTGAATATATATTACCAACTCGCACTTGATCTCCTTTTTCTAAACTAATTGGTTCTGGATAATTACTAGTGTGAGACTGAATCACAACACATTTCATTTTACCCCTCCAATAATCTGAAAATTAAGTTATACTTTTATTATAAAACTTATTTATGATAAACAAATACAAAATATTGAGAGGAGAAATTCTTATGTACTACAACAACCTATTTGAAAACGATCAACCTGTAATCCGTCTATAATCTAAGACGGGCATACGTATTTTTTATAAAAAAACATGCCTCGTCTTAGGATTCCCTATTTTACAATCCTATAAATAGACGGAGGTATTTCACAATGAAACAAACAATTTTAGGCGCTATATGTTTATCACTTGCAGCAAGTATTTGGGGTGGTATGTATGTTGTTAGTAAATATGTACTAGACTTTATTCCGCCTCTCACACTTGTCTGGCTTCGCTTTATTATTGCCTTTGTAGTTTTGTACATGATTTTAAAAACGACAAAACGAAAACAAAAAACAACGATACAAATAAATAAAAAAGATTGGCTACTCTTTGCTTGGATTGGCTTCATCGGCTACTTTGTTTCAATTACGTGCCAATTTGTTGGAACAAAATTATCAGATGCGCACACAGGCTCTTTAGTTACATCGGCCACTCCAGCATTTATGGTCGTGTTTGCTACATTGATTTTGAAAGAAAAGTTAACGACTCGCAGAATACTCTCTACCGTCTTAGCTACACTAGGCGTCACAATTGTTATTGGGTGGGATATAGAAGTTGGCTCTTATTTTATCGGCACAATCATTTTAGTGGGGGCTGCGATTACATGGGCTCTACTATCTATTTATGTAAAGATTGCTTCTCAACAATTTTCATCTTTAGTCATTACAACGTACGCAATCTTCTTTTCACTATTTTTCATTACACCCTGCATGATTTGGGAATTACAATCTAATCCAATTGGGGACTTAAATACCACTATCATTTTAGGTATTTTATATTTAGGAATCATCTCGACCGCTGGAGCCTTTTTTCTTTGGAATAAAGGACTTGAGTTAATGGATGCCAGCATCGGTTCATTGTTTTTCTTTTTCCAGCCTATTGTTGGTTCATTATTAGGCTGGTTACTTTTAAATGAAACGTTGAATCGTAACTTTTTTATTGGTGGTGCTCTTATTATATTTAGTGTAATCATTGCCACATTTGAGAAGAAAAACTAACAATATCAAAAACACAGGCTATAAAAAAAATACGGCCTGTGTTTTTGATTATAAAGCTATTACATACATTTATATTGAATTAAACCTAATGTTTCATTTACCTTTTTCTCAAGCAGACCAGTGCGCTGGACGAGAAAGTAAACTTGGTAATTTCGTGTTTGCGTCCCCTTTCGCTGCATTAATCTGGACTTGAGTTAGAAAAATAGTGTCTGTTAGATTTGCTCCACTTAAGTCAGCATCTCGTAAATCAGCACCGATAAAGTCAGCCATTCTTAAATCAGCACCTCGAAGATCAGCAGCAATGAGGTATGCTCCTCTTAAATTCGCTCCCCTAAGATCTGCCCTTCTAAGCTTTATCCCCATGAGATTTGCTCCTCGGTGGTCAGTTCTCTTATTTTTTTTCGTCCCTTTATACCGGTGACGTGACTCCATCCATACTAGTTCACTCGTCCTTAAAAGAAGAGTATTTACATCTGCTCGGTGTAATGGAACATTTATTTTCATTAGTAAATCTGGACTAAGCCTTGAAAGTCGTTCTGTCTCCTCAATCGCGTCACGAAGCTCCCCATAAATCGGACTTGTCACCTTTAACGTTAAAGCTTCATTCAAATACCAAAGCATCTCATGAAGTTGGTGCATAATTGGAAAAACATCATACATTTTCTTTGCCTGTTCTAGACCTTTGCGCCAATCAACTCCCTCAAAGGTAACTTGAGAAACTTTTTGCCCCGCACCAAAGCACTCAAATACAGTACATCCTTTAAAACCTTTCTGCCTAAGGTTTTTATGAATACTGCAACGAAAATCTGATTGTAGATTAGAGCACGGCTTACCACCATCTTTATTAACAGCAAAATCGGCTGAAGCTGCAAAAGGAAGCGCAACACAGCACAAGCCGAAGCAATTCTCACAGTCAGCGCGTAAACTGTTAAAACTCACACCACTTTTTGAATCCAAAAAATTATTATTCTCTAACAAAACATGTACCCCCTGTTGCTGTATTACTTGTTCAATTTTGTATAGATATGTATATAAAAGAAATAGTTTGTAATAAAAGTACCTTCCAACAATTACAAAGCAGTTCCTGTAAACATCTTAAAGAGAGCTTTACCAATCCTTTCATTTCGTGCAATCAAATATATTGCTCTTTGTTTTTGAAAATCCCGGATGGGTATCGTACGCAGTGGCAAATGTTCAATACGTTCTGAAATCGTCCGTGGAACAATTGTAATTCCCGCCCCTGCAGCAACCATCCCAAGAATAAAGTCTCGAAACGATACCTCAGAACTAATATTAGGTTTTACTTCCAATCTTTCAAACTCATCCATAATCGCTCTTCGAATATCGCAACCGATTGGATACATAACTAAATTCTCCGATAACAGCTCCTTTATGGTTACATTTTCTCTTTTACTAAGCGGATGTGTCTTTTGAAAAACTACATCATATGGTTCCACAAACAACTGCCTATTCCAAAGCTTTTTTGGTACCCATTTTTCATCTACTAAACCTACATCTAATTTCCCTGATAAAATATCTTCCATAATCTCTTTAGACATATCATATACTTTCGTTTCTAAATTCATATTCTCACTTTGGCTTCCAACAAGTTTTTCTGGAAGATAGAATGCTGCAAGACTAGGGAGTAAACCTAATATTACACGTACGGATTCTCCCATGTCTTTCATTTCTTGTTTAATGCCATCCCATTCTTTAACGAATGGAATTATTCTTTTTTGAAAATACATACCAGCCTCTGTTAATTCTATACCTTGTGGAGATCTACTTAATAATTCCACTTCTAATTCAGCTTCTAATTTCTTTATCTGCTTACTTACTGCAGGTTGTGTCATATGAAAATGCTCTGCTACTTTTGAAAAACTTTTATACTCTGAGCAAAGTAAAAAACATCGTAACCACTCAATCTCCATCCTCTTTATCCCCTTGTTCAAACTTTTTGTTATACCCTTCAAAAATACTGGAAATTCTCTACTTTTACAATAATTGATATCATTACCATATGGAAAATAAATCATTTTTGAAAAGGAGAATAACAAATGAATCGATTACCTAAAAATGCTGCACTTATTCTAGTTGATATTCAAAAAGGATTCGATGATTCTTACTGGGGACAACGCAATAATATACATGCTGAAACAAACATGGAGCTTATATTACAAACATGGAGAAAAACAAATCGTCCTGTAATTCATGTGCAGCACATCTCAAATAAAGAAAATCACCCATTAAGAAAAGAAAGCAGCGGAAGTGAATTTAAAGACTTTGCTACTCCACTTCCAAATGAACCAGTATTTCAAAAAAATGTGAATAGCGCTTTTATCGGAACCAATTTAGAAGCATATTTACGAGAACACAATTATGAAACTGCCGTCATTATCGGTTTAACAACGGACTATTGCGTATCCACTTCAGCACGTATGGCTGGTAATTTAGGTTTTTCAACTTATGTCGTTTCAGATGCGACAGCTACATTTGGTAGAATCTCATATGATGGAAATTATCATCATGCAGAAGATATCCATAAGCTTGCATTAGTAAGTCTTCATGAAATGTTTGCTACCGTTTTAGCAACTAACAAACTTATAGATTTGCTTTAAATCCCCCTTAATGCATCTTTAAAAGTCACTAAACAATCAATTTCAAAATAAAATAGCACATTTCATTGCAAATGCTAATTTAACTTCCAAATATACTTTCATATGAAAAAGACATATTCTCCCGTTTATATTATCATTAAATTACAAACATTCATACAAGTAGGAGGAAATCATATGGCATTAGAAATGAAAACAAACTGTCAAACTTGCAACACTTCACTTCAAACAGATTCGGAGGCTTATATTTGTACGTATGAATGTACATTTTGTGCACCATGCACAGAAAAAACGAATCAAGTGTGTCCAAACTGCGGTGGTGAATTAGTACGTAGACCAAAAAGGAAACAATAAAAGCAAAGCTACCAGTAGCTTTGCTTTTTCTTTTCCACCGTTTATTCTAAAATTCCTTTTAACTTCTCCCCGATTAACGCTGATAAGTATTCATAGCCAGTCTCTCCAAAATGCAGCCCATCACGATCTTCATTTTCTACAAACTTCTTATACTCTAATTCTTGAATCATATGAGAATGTAAATCAAGAAAATAACTTCCTGTTTGTTTTGCCACTTCTTCCACCACTTTTGCATACTGTGATAGTACTTCATTTGTTCTTGCGTGCTGTCTTTCCTCATCCACTGGTGCCGGGCTAATTAGCAGCACCTTTTCTGGTGAGATTTTTTTCACAATCTCGATTAAATTTTCTTTATATTCTTGTAGTGATACTTGTTTATGAAACGCTGCATCATTCGCACCAAAAAAGGCTGTTACAAATGTCGGCTCATAAGATAACACATCTTCTTCTATTCTTCTCAAAGCATCGAACGTATTATCACCAGAAACACCTGCATTTACTATTTTCCAATCAGGAAATAAATCTTGTAAACGCGGAGTTAATCTAGGTTCGCCATTCCAGAATATTTCACCATCTGTAATACTATCACCAAAACATACTAATGTGTTCATTTCCGTTTCCCCTTTTATGTATGAAATAATTTCCCTTCTAAGGCTGAAATATAGCGCTGTGCCGAACGCTGAACCGCCTCATTTGCATCATCTTTTACTACTCGGTGAAAAGCGTTGTATAAACGATTAAAAGGCAATGACTTTACTCTTTTAGCTATTTCTTCAACTTTATTTGCTGGTAACGGAATTAAATTTGGATAGCTGTACATAAAGCTCATCCACTGCTGGTCCGCTACAACTTGAATAATATCGCCTGTTAATAAAATCCCTTTCCCTTCACTCCCCTGTGACCAGTGTAAAACAGAACCACCTTTAAAATGTCCGCCTAGACGATGTATAGTGAGTCCATCAGCTAATTGCAATGATTCTCCTGACCAAAAAACAATATGTTTACTCGGACGCATAACCCACTGTTTATCATCTTCATGTATATAGATTGGTACATCGAACCGTTCTGCCCATTCAACTTGAGTAGAATAATAGTGTGGATGGGATAACGCAATCGCATCTAACTCTCCTAATTCTTTTACCTTTTCAATTGTATTTTCATCAAAATAAGTAATACAGTCCCATAATAAATTATATGAATCTGTTTTTACCAAATAAGTTGTTTGGCCAATCGCAAATTCTGGTTTTGTTGTAATACTATAAAGCCCTGTTTCTTCTTCAATGATTTCATTTTTATATGTATTACTCTCTTGTAAATCCTCCAGTGTTGTCCAAGATTGACCTTTCGGATTAATATACTGTCTCTCCTCATTGCAAATCATACAATTCACTGGTTCTTCTACACTTGCTGCATATTGTACGCCACATGTTGTACAAATAAAGTTTTTCATAATCATTCTCCTATCCCCTTTTTGTTTTCGATTCTTTTAAGCTGTTATTCTAAAAATAAAGCATTTTATTTCTTTACTGAAGCTCATTTATCCAATAACGCCATGCTATTAAATAGGCTTCTAAATCTTCAGGATGATGCCTGATACAAGTTTCTAATCGAAGGTACAACCCTATTAGTACTTCTTCATATAAAACTTTTCCCTTTGTATTCTTATGAAATACACATTGTTCTACTACATAGTCTATAGTTTCTTTCGTTAAATCTTCAGGCGTCGAACAAAATGCATAAATTAAATCATATATTGGATCTCCCAAAACTGGCAAAGGATCAATCACACCATATAATTTATGCTCCTTAAATATAAAATTATGGAATCCACAATCCCCATGTAATACATATGGTTGATTGCTATGTGCCGTTCTATTTGGACTGTGTACTAATTTAAGAACACTATGAAACTCTTCTTGTGTAATGTAAGATTTTACATTCTCATTAGCCTCCATCACTCTGTTTAAAAGAAAATCCTGCCAAGAGTCTACCGGTCCTTCTTTCCATCCCCACTGATCCATACTCATAGCTGGTTTATATCTATCAATCACTTTCTGTACAAGTGTACAAAGAATATCTCTTTTATCCCGAGCATGATAACTTGTGGAACCAGGGATAAATGAATAGACCATATATCTATTGAGCGGGTCTACATACAAAAGCTTAGGAAATATACTTTCATTTTCATAAAAATCAAGAAAATACGCTTCTTCTTCAATGACCTTTGGTTCATTCAACTTTACAACACACTGCTCTTTTCCTTCTAGAAGATACAGTCTACTTGTAGTACCGCCAGTTAATTTTTTGTACCCTTTCGGATAATCAGTAATAACTTCATTAACAACCAATTGTTCAATAATTTCCGAAATATTCATTTTTCTCATTCCTATTCTGCACCCGTACTTGAATATCACTACTATTAAATGAAACGACTTTATAATTATTTGACAAATATAAGAAAAAACCTTTAAAAATCCTTATATTATAAAAGAAGGAATCTCTATCTTTCTGAAACCAATAATGCAGCAGCTACTATTTCATCATAAATCTCATTCCACTTTGGATAATACAATGTAACCTCGCTCGGCTTCACAAATATTCTTCTATTCGATTCATACTCTCCATTAAAATCATGAACTTCTGTAATATCCATCCGGTAAAACGGTTGATATCCTATTTTGGGATATGAATCATTTTCATTCCAATTTGGATTTTCACTATGGTCTACAATGATATATCCAAGCAAGGTACATTCCCCTTTCACATACCCTTCTTCCCATGCCTCTCTCTGAAAACATTCTTCTGGCGTTTCCTTCTGTTCAAGATGCCCTCCAGGAAAATCCCAACTACGACTATGATGATCTATTAATACAACCTTATCTTTATAAAAACAAAAACCATGGACACTCGTAATCCCTTCATAATCTGGTAATGTATTTGCTTTTAGCCATGTTAACTTCACCCTTGATTCCCCATAGTTCGCGTATATCGTTGGCATTCTCTCCCTCACTCCAAATGCTCTTCATATAATCTAGTAATTTCTAATGCCCGATTCAGCTCTTTTAATTTATAAGCTAAACTTTCCACTCCAAAAACTTCCGTAAACGTATGACTACCAACAATAAGATTGATTCCCTTAAATTTTGCATATTGAACTGTATATAACGTTTTCTCTCCCGTTATATATGTATCGCAACCTTTTTCCAATGCTCTTTTTATAATATTTGTGTTGTTCCCTGCTCCTGTTAAGATTGCTACTCGTTTCACCGGACGATTATGATTCTTCCACGCTTTTACCTTTTCCTCTAATCTCTCTTCTACTCTTTCCACTAAATCATACAATAAAATAGGAGATTCATATTCTCCAATCCCAGGTAACTCTTCTTCCTCATACGAAGAATATTCGAGTATTTTATCAATCTCAATTTCGTTAAATAATGAAGTGCAAGTTCCAAAATTCACAAAATCTAAAGGTAAGTGTATCCAAAAATGATTGATTTCATATTCTTTTAATTTCTCAACACAAGATTCTTCCATACCGAATAAAAAGCTCCACGGTGCATGATGTGTAATGATCATATCGACTTGATTTACTCGTGCTTCTTCGATTGTTTCCAGCGTTAGGTTCGTTGTATAACCTATTTTACAAAATTCCTCTTTGCTAATATTGGTGAAGCCATATTCATCATCACCATATTTATGAAGATGCTCTCCAAATAACATTTCAATCGAATTTTTAAACCCTGCTATATTCATTTCAATTCTCCTTTTCACACTTCTTTCCCTCATATATATTTTATTTTCACGTAATGAAAACCTGCTTCGAATTAGAAGTATGAAACAATGAGCCCTTCTTGTATTCCCGCCAACTTTTAATTTTGATAAATACGGGCATGCTATAAAAAAATACCTGTACATATTAGGAGGATATATATGAAACCCGATTTTTTACAAGCTGTAAATGAGGCTATCGGTAAGGTTGAGCATCTCCACATTGAAGAAAGCGGAGCAGATAGTTTACTAATTCATCATGATGATGTGAGACAGTTAAAACAGGTTGCCGAAACGTTAGAAAATAACAATTTTCATTCTGTAATGAGACAAAATGGAAATGCCTCTTTTATTGAAGTTTTAAACAGATGAAAAAAGTTCGGTATATGACCGGACTTTTTTCAAATCGAAATTTGAAATTCTTTTACATACACTGCAGTTCCAGAAATCTCAATTTGTAGGGACTCATCTTCCTGCTTCTTTGTTACATAAACAGCGACCCGACCATCTTTATTCATTTCTTGCCCTTGTTCCACAATGAATTTCATTTCACTATTAAAATCTTTTTTCAAAAACTTAGCATAGTAAGCTCCCATTACCCCAGAAGCCGTTCCCGTCACTGGGTCTTCTATCGTTCCAGAATAAGGTGATGAAAAATGACGGCCATGCATATGTGCTGCTTCATCATACGTCTCTAAACAAAGAGGATGAATCGATGCCTTCGGTACTTCTTTTAGAATAGATGGAAACTCTTCATTATTTGGTTTCATTCTTTGAAAAGCATCCAACGTTTTAATTGGAACTAATAAAGTCCAAATTCCAGTACTCCCATACACAATTGGTAGCGTTTCATCTAAATCATTCCCATGAAGTCCAATGCTGTGCGCTAACTCTTCAATGGAACCATCAAACTTTTGAAACTGTGGCGCCGTTTGTCTCATTTTAATAAATGATTCTCCATTTTCATCTATATCTATATGTACTGGTAAAACACTCGCTTTCGTTTCGATTGTGAGATTTCGTTTCCCCTTCAGTAGCCCTCTTTCGTGAAGTGCAAATATAGTTCCCACTGTCGCATGTCCGCAAAGATTCATTTCATGCCCTGGTGTAAAATAACGGATCCTTATATCCGCTACATTCGAAGGAAGCACAAAAGACGATTCGTTAAATCCTACTTTTTTTGCAATAAGCTGCATTTCATCATTAGTTAATCCTTCTGCATCTATTACAAGCCCAGCTGGATTTCCCATATTCGGCTTTGTACTAAATGCATCATAATGGAAAACTTTTATTTCCTTCATTTTCTCATCTCCTGAATTTATTTAAATATTTTGCAATACAATTCCGTTTCTGTCCTTATAGAGCATCCGTTTTTCCAAAAAACCTTTTGCATTTTTTCATTTGTCATATGAGTACTTCCAATATAATAAGTAGCCCCCATCTGTTCTAACATGTATAAAGATTGAAGATGGATATGAGCACTAAGTCCTTTTCCACGTTCCTCCGGCAATAGTCCAAAATAAAATAATCGACCTTCATTCTTCGTACCAGGTTCAATATGAGGAATGGATATTCCAATCGGTTGCTCTTTATCATAAAAAGCAATACATGATTTTTCCCACCCCTTACCTAATTCTGCTTGTATAGCATGAAAATGTTCATTAATGTTAAGACTTGATGATTTGTTGTCCGAATCTGACATACATCGTTCCCAAAGCGACTTAAATTCCTCTTCAGACAACGTCCCTACGTCTATAGAGCAAAAATCATACTGTTTTTCTAGAGTTACGCTATCCGAAAGCTTACGAAACACCTCTATTTTCGCTGCATAAAGCTCAAAGCCAAATTCACGTAACACTTTTGCACTCAGAGTATAACTGTTGAAACTTTTATCTAGTAAAATGCTTGCTCTTTTTACATTCCAATTTGAACAAAGCTCTTCAAACTTTTTTATCTGCTCTTTATAATTTTGAGCATCATAAAAAGAATCTTCATCCATTTCTTCAATTGTTACTGCATTTGGCAAACCATTTAATACTTTTTTCGAGGGGCCAAATATGTTTTGAATAGTTGTAAGATTGTACATTGTGTTCACCCTTCTATACAAAAATTGAAACTACCAATCTAACTCTCCTAAAGATGGATCAAACCTCTTCAGGACGATTTTTATAATAAGTTAAATAATCAGTCCATTTTCCGTTCTCAAGAGAAAACGCTTTTCTTGTACATTCAAAAACGAATCCTGCTCTTTCCGCCAGACGAATCGATGGCTCGTTATCAACATTTATATGCAGTTCAATGCGATGGAATTTAAGATGATCAAAGAATAAGTCCATAGCGGCCCGTACACTTTCTAAGCCACAGCCCATTTTCCCGTACTGATTATGGATTGAATACCCTATCATCGCCCATTGATAATCCATTCAGTAAACCATTCTTTTGTTGAAGACGACATATCTCGATAACCATCATCATACTTATATTGAGGTGGTAAACGATTGTTGAAACCTTCATACCAACTTATATAATCTTCTTTTAGAACAGGACGGATCATAAGCCTTTCGGTTTCTACTTGTAACAATGGCTGTTTCAATTTTTATCTCTTCCTTTATACTCAAAGACTGAAATTTACGAATCATACTTCCTGCCAAATAATTTATATTATTGGAATTTTCTTTATCATTTTAAATGAAATACAGAATTTAGTAAATTAATAAACATATTCATCATTTCTTGTTCACTTCCCATTATTCCCCCCATTCTAACCGCTAAACCCTGTACAGGGTTAGCAAGAATAGATTCACTAGTTTGTTGTTCTATTTCTAGTAAAGATCAAAAGGTACGAATAGAATAATTATGATGTTACATAGCATATATATAGTCTAGTTGCCTTAACTATAACTAAACAGAAAGCCATGACCGTAACATTCAAATACTTGTCTATTCCCTTTCAAATGTTACTAATATAGGGATTTCCTGTTTAAAAGGAGATGATTGAATGAGGTTAAACCATTTAAATCTATGTGTTGATGATTTATCAGAAGCTAGACATTTCTTTGAGACATTTTTTGATTTTCAATTTTTAAAACAAAAAGGAAAGGCTCTTGTAATAATGAGTGATGAGAATGGATTTATTCTCGTGTTAAGTGATCCGAAAGCATTCAAAGGGCAAAAGACTATTAGATATCCTGAAGCTTTTCATATTGGATTTTTAGTGGAAACTTCAAGTGAAGTTGATCAAGCATATAATCGCTTAGTAGCTGGAGGCATTGAAATAGACAAGGAACCTTATACAATGAGAGGTAGTAGTTATGGATTTTATTTTACAGTATTTAATGGTTTATTAATTGAAGTTTCTTGTCTTGTCTATAAAGATGGTAAGAAAGTTTCAAAAGTCAATGACACACCCCTTACATAACAACTTTCAACCGAACAAGTCATAACTCATATGAAGTAATTATGAAAAAGGTCCCTCTTTTTTCTATCCGGCGATTTTTTATATTGGAATCCATTCTGTTCAAACTTTATTTCAAACCAATAAAAATATCCCGATACCTATAAAGGATCGGGATATTTTTAAATCATATATAAAGATTACTTTTATTCATAATATAGTTAATATACTCAGCTGCACTTCTTTCGATATCTTCATCCTTTAGTTGGTATTCTGCTCCATACAACGTAAATGTTGGTATGAACTTCATTCCTGTGTATAGACAAGTTGCCTGAAATGGTTTTGTTAGTTCGTTCATTGTAAACCCATCTTTATACTGCGTTTCTAATCCCCCTATAGAAATCGCCAAACCAAATTCTTTATTACGTACTTTATCCCCTGTAGAACCATATGCAAAACCGTACGTCAGCACATCATCAAACCACTTTTTTAATAATGGTGGTGAACTATACCAATAGAGCGGAAATTGAAATATATAACGATCGTGTTCTAATAATAGTCTTTGTTCATAATCAACATCGAATTCCCAATTGGGAGCCGCTTTATACAATTCATGTACTGTTATCTCATTAGAATATTTCTCCAGTTCTTCTATCCATCTTTTATTAATTCTTGATTTTTCAATATCTGGATGTGCTACAATTACAAGTGTTTTCATAAATTCCCTTCCCCCTTATAAATAAATGAAATCCTTTAGTATTAGTATGTATTAGTTACATATAATTGAAAAGTACGTACTTTCAGGTGCTATAGGAACCTCAAAGTACCTATGGAGGTGTAATATGAAGATGAATCAGAACTTCCCTATCGCTACTACCCTTGAAGTCATCGGAGGAAAATGGAAGAGTAGTATTTTATGCATTCTCATGAACGGAAAGCAGCGGACACACGAACTGAAACGTGCGATCCCAGATATTACACAAAAAGTTCTGACGCAACAATTGCGACAACTTGAAGCTGATGGGATTATCCATCGTACTGTATATCAAGAAGTTCCACCAAGAGTTGAATACACAATAAGCGAATACGGAAAATCTTTAATTCAAATTATGAATGAACTGTGTGAATGGGGAAAAGATCATCAAGTCAAAAGATTATCAAAATAAAAGAACCCTGCAAAGGGTTCTTTTCTATCACTCTTTCAATTTCTCTATTTTATTTGTAATAACTCTAACGTATGAGAAAGCAAACTTTTATCTCCTACATCTCCATGCCCTGGTATAACTGATTTTATATTTTCATATCGATTCATCTATATATGCATCCGCAACATTCCCTAAATTTTTCGCACCTGCTGATTTTACTAAACAACCTCCAAAAAGAATATTATATTGAGGGAGCCATACTGTTATATTGTCTTCCTCCTAATAAAGCTATACATACAAAAATCAACAAAAACTAACGGGATCTTCTTATCTTCATACTTTTCTAATCGTACAGTTACATAATCTATTCACTCTTGAAATGTGCTATTTGTTCAATAGAACACCTACAATTATTCTAATATCTGCGATGTAGCATAAAAAAAGAACTTGGTGTTTCCCAAGTTCTTTCTCCTCTTTACTCATTAAAGATAAATTCTTTAAACTTCTCTACACTCTCAAAATAATAATCTGATTCCTCTTCCATTCGCTTTCTAATTTTCGGAATATGATGCGACCAACCAGCTGCTGCAAATGTAACGTTGCAGCTCTTTGCCATTTCTAGTGCAGGCTTCAAGTCATCTAATACGATGACTTCATCTTCATGTAGATGAAACATAGACAAAATCTTTTTCACTGGATACGGATGTGGCTTTCTCTGATTTTCTTCTAACTCCCATCCAAACACTGCATCTGGGACAAATCCACAATGCTTTTCATAATCCCTCTTAATGCGACTACTTTCAGAGTGAGAAACAACCGTTACAATTCCGCCCTGTCTCTTGAACTCCCGTACCAATTCAGGAAACCCTTCATAAAAGTCTGGAATTTTCGATTCGGTGTATTTTTTCCAAACTTTTTGTTGGTGCTCTTGCTCTTCTGGTGTAAAACGAATAATATCTTTACATAAACTCAGAAAACCAGGATGAAAACAATTTGAAACAAACTCTTCTAATGATAATGGCGTTTCATTAGGTCTTAAATCTTTTAAAGCTTCTACAAATGATGGATAATGTATATCCGGTGTACTTTTTACTGCTGTATCATCATGATCTAGTATTAAACATTTATATTTTAAGTTCACTTTCTTCCTCCATTACAATCCTACCTATTGCATTCCTTTCTCTATTATCTCATGTTAGCGTCATACCATCCACACTTTCTATCTTTACCACTCTCTATCTCGATTGATTTCCATCTTTTCCTGAAATGCTTCCTCTAAATCAATTTCTAATTTATTCGCTAAATCACACACATTCCAAATTACATCAAACATTTCTAAGCCTATTTCTCTTTTTATATTATCA
Source organism: Bacillus pseudomycoides DSM 12442 (assembly GCF_000161455.1). Lineage (GTDB taxonomy): Bacteria > Bacillota > Bacilli > Bacillales > Bacillaceae_G > Bacillus_A > Bacillus_A pseudomycoides. The sequence goes on along the minus strand of NZ_CM000745.1, from coordinate 2,581,866 downwards.
TCATCATTTCGCCTTAATACCGCTTCTGTTAGTTCCCCTAGTTCAGCCATCAAATACATTGTACGCTCCTCAATTGTCGTATCCGCAAACCCTTTTTCTTTACTAAAATTTGATACATACTGCTGAAATTCAGAAAGCTTCACTTTATATTCCCCTTCTCTTTTTATAAATTTCTTCTACCAATCTTTTATCTTCTTTATATTTACAACGATTCGGTTGTCCTTCTGCACGATGGATTCTCAAATTATTTAACTCATACACGACCGAATATAATGTCCCAAAATTATATTTTTTCAGATTCAAACATACATGCTCTTTACTATTCGATAAAATATCCTGTTACAGAATCAGTATGCAGCGGTTTCACAAGATGAATTTCATCATAATAATGTAACGTTTTAATGGATACACCACATATTGTTGAAAACTGTCCAACTGTATACATGTACGATCCCAGCCTTTATTTTCAATTTTTTCCCACTTAATTCATATTTCACTATAGAAAACATTCGTTTCAGACAAATAAAAAACGAGTTTGTATACAACTCGTTTTTCACACCACTTATTCTAATCATTTAAATATTTGTACGAGGCTCCTCCAATCTCTCCTTACTCTTCCAATTGAACAAACTTTCAGCCTTAGTTTGCTGCCCTGGCTTCACAAATAACATCGCTCCCATTGCTATAGCGGCCAAAATGGCAGCTACGATAAACATAGAAGGATAGCCATAACTTACAACTAAGTATCCAGTTAAGGTCGGGGCTAAGATTGTCGCGATATTCGCAATAAAATGCATAATTCCACTATAAGTTCCTGCTTGAACAGGAGCTGTGTCGACAATGATTGCCCAAAATAATGAACTTGGTAAAAAAGCAAATGCATTCCCAAGTGACATAAGTGCTAATACAGCTACATAATTATCCATCGCTGGAATGAAACTAAAGCAAACCGCTGTAAGGAATAAAGCGATAATCGGCAATCCTGTTCGAGCTAAACGAAGATTTCCTGTTTTACGTAAAATACGATCGGATAGCTTCGCCCCTAACGGTAATGTAATACAAGCTCCAAGCCAAGGAATCATGCCAAGATACCAAAGAGAAGATAATTGAAAATGGAATACATCTTGCAGATATTTCGGTGTCCAAGTTAATATTAAGAAATTGATATATTGAAAGCAAAAATACGCTAACGTAACCATGACGAATGTCGGAACTTTAAAGAAAGAATACCACGGCTCTTTTTGGATCCTTTTCTCTACTTTTACTGATTGAAGCACACCTTCAGAGCTACGAATTTCAGCTAGTTCTTCTTTCGTCACTCGCGGATGATCTTCAGGCATATTTGTAAAAGTAAAATACCAAATAATCGCCCATACAATCCCAATTGCACCAAGGATGAAAAACATCATTTTCCAACTTGTAAAAGAGAGTAACATAACCGCTACTGGTGCAGTTAATACTGCGCCTAACGGAACACCAACAAAACCAAGGGATGTTAGAAAAGCTCTTTCTTTTGGCGCTGCCCAGTTTGCTGCTGTCTTATTCGAAACCACGAAAGATGGACCTTCTGTGAATCCAAATAAAACTCGGAACAGAGCAAATCCTGCTAAAGCAGAGCCCCCAAAAACAGCCATCCCTATTTCTCCAGCAAAAGCGGTCGCAATTTCAAAAATAGACCAAGCGGTTGCTGCTACAATCCATACAAACTTTGGTCCTTTTTTATCTGAAAAAATCCGCTATTTTCAAGAGAACTATCCAAATGTAAACTTAAAAATATGGGAAGGTGGTCCTTTATACTTAATAGAGCAATTAGAAAATCGGAATATTGAACTCGCTGTCTTACGTACCCCTTTTAATAAGAAGGCTTTTTCTAGTATTTGTGTATCAAAGGAGCCATTCGTATTAGTCATGCCTGCAAAATGGGAGCTTCATCATTCAAATCTTCCAATCTCCATAACTAAACTAGATCATATCCCCCTCTTACTTTTACATAAAGATAAAGAAGACAGTTACCATCAGCTCGTCATTGATGAATGCAGTCGGCATGGTATAAAATTAAATATAGCATGTGAATGTCCCGACTCTGCATTTGTACTTATGCTCATCATGGCTGGGATCGGAGCCTCGATTCTACCTAAAAGTGCTGTATCTTATATCCCGCAAGAATTTATCAGAATAGTAGATTTAATAGATTTCCCATTCCAATCTGAATCATCAATAATCTGGTTGAAAGATCGGAAACTCTCTAACAGTGCTAGACGATTTATAGAATGCACATAAAGTGAAACTTTAATCAGTGGGGGTTTTCTCCATCCCCCACTGATTATTAGTTGAACCAATCGGGCTTTTATGAACAGTTCATCTCCCACCTAACTTCTTCGCTTCCGCTGAATTTTGAGGTAGGAGTGTTACTGCCCTTTAATGCGGGATAAGAATGATTTCGGAGGTGTAATCATGGCCCTATTCGCTTCTCCATCATTATGTATCATCGCTATAATTTCTTTCGCATTATCTTACTTTGTAGGAGTAAAACAGTATACTTGGCTCTTATCTGGATTTAACGAAAAGCGTGTACAAGATAAGCAAAAACTAGCAAACATAGTTGGGCTTTATAACTTAGCAGCTGGTGTTATTGCGGCAATTGGTAGCGTCTTCACTACGCCCAACATACAAATTATTGTTCCTATTATTATCGTTGGACATGTTGTATTAGCAGCTTATGTGAACACAAGAATGGTTCACTAATCCTTCTAAAAAGAGGGCTCTGTTAAGGGGAAATGGTGAACAAAGCATTTAATAACTTATTAAAGCATATGGACAAACTATCTCAAACGAAAAAAGAGCAAGCTTTTCAATGAGAGAAACACTCTGTTGAACCTACATCCTCTGTTGGTGGTCGTCTAATCAATGAAATGAGAAAAACGTATGACGGTTTACGCTTATCAAAATTCAATATGTAGTCCTTATTAAACTAACAGTCGGAATGGTTGAACACCGTTCGATTTTGTTACAATATTCAGATTAAACCTGACCATAGCAGTATTTAAACTTCAGGGAGGAGATTTATATGTCTTTAAAAGTCGGAGATATAATTACGTTTGAACGAACTTTTACAGTAAAAGATGTTGAATTATTTACAGAGGTTTCAGGTGATGAAGGGATTCACCATATAACCCCAGATGAACAGGGAAGACTTGTAACTCAAGGGTTACTAACGGCAACTCTACCAACGAAAATAGGTGGAGATAATAACGTACTGGCTCGTACTATGAATTTTGAGTTTTTAAGACCTGTATTTACTGGGGATACAATAATTTGTGAAGCTAAAATTGAAAAATACGAAAGGCAAGAAAATCATAGAACAGCTATTATCGCATCCTTTTCATGTAAAAACCAGAATGAAAAAGTAGTATTAAAAGGCAACTTTTCAGGTGTAATACTGTGAATTCTTTCTACCTTCTTCAATTAACTGGAGCATTAGAATCTGATTAGCAACATTAAAATTTAACAGAGCGAAAAAGAAAAAAGATAAGCAAATTTGCTTATCTTTTTTCTGCTTTCCATTCAGTATAATCCATATTAAGATATGGATCTATTTATATTGTTATAAAGAATCCACATATTTTTTCGCTTCCAGCAATGAATACCCAAATGCTTCGCGCGCTTTCTTAACTGCTGTAATTGTTTTTCCATCTTTCACAAGCTGCCGCAGTTCATTATTAATTTCGGGCTCTACCTCTCTAATTCCCATTTGTTTTGTTATTAATTCTAATCTAGTTTCCATACGCTTTAGTCTAGCATCCGTTCTTTTTTCCATTTGCTTTAATTTTTCTCCAATATAAATGGCTCCAAAAACAATAAATGGTATTACAATCCAAAATTCCATATTCTCCTCTCCTTACAATCTATGTATTTCGCACCAATGTTCAATATCAAAATTTTACCATGAAATGAATTTCATATATAGTTATTACATTGATGTGAAGGAGGACATCCACTATGATTCGTTACCTCAAATTTTCATTGCAATTTGTCGTCCTTTGCATTGTATTGACTTTACTATTCGATATGATTGGCTGGTTCATTTTCAAAAAAACAAATCGAAAATAAAACAGTTATCATCCCGCTCATTATGGCAGGATGGACTTTATACATATTTCGATACAAGACTCCCTCAAAAACACCATAATACTACTGCCCTCATCTTAAACAAATGAGGGCATTTATCTGGATCCCTTTACTTCTTAATGGATATATTACATTCTCCTTGTCTATTTATCTCAATCTGTTTTTCGTTATCAATCTCTAGCATTAACGGATGAACTTCTGCATCTAAATCCGAGAAAAACCATCGACGCCCTGATGGCCCTAATAATAAGTAGACTCCGTTTTCTCCCATAAAGTGAAAACCATCACTTAATGCTTCTCCGTCTCTTACTGAAATCCCATATTCTATCAATTGATTCCCTACTTCAAGAACTTCATCTGTCGTCAAATTCATTTCACTCATATTTAATATCGAATCAATAGAGAAAGGTTCATTACTTTCTGGAGATGTAGTATGCCTAGAGATAAACTCTACAATATTCCCCGCAGGATCCATAAAATAGAACGAATGTGCATTAGAGCGTGAAAAATATACTTCATCCTCTCCATCTTCTACATTTAAAACGACCTTCTTTTTTGCCCATTCTTTTGCTTCAGAAAACTGATTGGACGGTATATTGAAAGCAAAATGATAAAAAGGCTTGCTATTCAAATTATTTTTTCGAAATTCTAATTCACTCTCTCCCACTTGGATGCTAAAACTCATTTCACTACTATGTAATAACTGAAAATCTAATTTATTTAAATAGAAATCTTTCATTTCTTCTAATGCGTTACTGTATAAAGTAACCCTACTTATCAACATCAAAAACTCTCCCTTCTAGTCCAGTTCTATATTCAGATCATATAATTAATGACTTATTTTTACAAATAATTGAATTAATAAGAAATTTTATTTATAATCAGAACCAGGTATTATAACTTAGTGATAAAACGAGGGGGATTTGTATGAATTCAAAAGCACGAATTACAGCTGTTGGGACTTATGTACCCGAGAAAGTTCTATCAAATGAAGATTTATCGAATCTTGTTGAAACGACAGATGAATGGATTGTGCAACGAACCGGTATGCATGAGAGAAGAATCACTTCCTCTGATGAATTTTCTACAACTTTATGTATTCGAGCTGTTCAAAATTTAATCGACCGATTCCACGTTTCTATTGATGACGTTGATTTAATTATTGTCGCAACTGCTACACCTGATTACATGTTCCCAAATACAGCAAGTCAAGTTCAGGCTCATTTTGAAATACCTCATACAGGCGCAATTGATATTAGTGCAGCTTGCGCTGGGTTCGTGTATGGACTAATTGTTGCCAACGGCCTTATTACTTCCGGGACAAACAAAAAGATACTAGTTATCGGTGCGGAAACTCTTTCAAAAATCACAGATTATAGCGACCGTACTACTTGTATACTTTTCGGAGATGGCGCTGGTGCAGCCCTTGTAGAATATGATGAAAACAACCCTAGTTTTTTAGGAACTCATATGGGATCTAAAGGTTCTGGCGGAATCAACTTATATCAAACTGCCTTATCCAAAACAATGAATGGAACTCAATTACAAGACACACCTTACCTCATTCAAAACGGAAGAGCTGTTTACAAATGGGCTGTAAATACAGTCCCACAAGGCGTGCAAGAATTACTAGAAAAAAATCATTTAAATATATCAAATATTGATTGGTTCATTCCACATAGTGTCAATTTGAGGATGATTGAATCCATTTGTGAACGAACAGGTATTTCTCTTGATCGCACACTCATGAGTCTACAATATTGCGGAAACACCTCTGCTGCTTCTATTCCGTTAGCACTTGATATCGGATTAAAAGATGGAAAAATCAATAATGGTGACACTTTACTTTTGTATGGATTCGGTGGAGGCCTTGTACATGCAGGACTAATTTTAAGATGGAATATATAAGTACGTAACATAAAGGCTGATGTTTTATCACATCAGCCTTACAAATCATTTATGTACCTCTCAACTCTTTATTGGGTCATTACATTTGTGGTGAAATTAATGCATTGATTTCGTCTTTGATCTAACGAAAAAGCTAACTATTCTCTCTCTCTTTATATCTTACTTTTAACATTCCGCTCCCAATCTAGTTAAATACGATACATCGCATTATATTCCTTTATTTAACATTTTGTTTATTATATAGTGAATGTAACATTGAAAAAGGAGAATAATCATATGGAACTCAAAACGCTAGATATATATGAAAAAATGAATCAATATCTGGTAGCTGGATTAAGCCTAGCTATTATTCGTAATGGAGAATTAGAACATGCTGAAGGCTTTGGCGCACTTGAATTGAGGACGGTTAGAAAAGTTAACGTGAATTCTATTTTCAACGCTTGTTCTATAAGTAAATTCCTCACAGCGATGCTCGTATTGAAATTAGCAGATCAAGGAATACTGGACTTAGATGAAAATGTAAATAACCGTCTTATATCCTGGAAAGTTCCTGAAAATAAATTCACTTATGATAAAAAAGTTACCTTACGAAATCTATTAAGTCATCAATCAGGAATTATTGATCCGGATGAAAGTTTTGATATATATCACCCCATCCAAGGAAAACCTGCGATTTTACAGATCCTTCAAGGTAAAACATCCTATTGCCCAGTCCCTATCGAAGTTCAATATGAGCCTGAAAGCAAGTTTCACTATTCAGACGCTGGATTTTGTATAATAGAACAACTGATAGAAGACGTTACCGGAAAATCTTTTAATCTATTATTACAAGAGTTAATATTTGGACCTTTAAATATGAATAACAGTACACTAGAAGCTCCTAAACAAGAGATCACAAATGATCACCTTGCATGTGGTCACAATAAGAACGGACATGTAGTAGATGGAAAGTATCCGTTCTATCCCTATTCAGCTGCTGCAGGAATTTGGTCAACCCCAACAGATTTAGCTGCTCTAGTAATGGAAATCAGCCATTCTTTGCAAGGCAATAGTAAACTCGGACTATCATCAAAAATAATGAAAGAAATGATTTCCACACAAGGTTGCTCAAAATGGACCGGATTAGGTGTATTTCTTGATAAATCAGATCAAGAAATACAAATTTCTTCACTTGGCTGGGGCGTTGGATTTCAATGCATGATTGTTGCATATCCACATAAAGGCACCGGTGCTATCATTATGACAAATTCAGACCTAGGTGTTCACCAAAATGAAGGGATTATTGGAGAAATTATTAACTTATTAGAACTATAGAAAGCTTTAGTAAGGGCTATCATTAAAAAAGCTAGCGAAAGGCTAGCTTTTTTTAGTTCTGACAATAATATACAGAAAAGTTTTTATAGAGTTAAGTACAAAAAATTATATATCCGAAACTACACACAGTGAAGAGCACTTAAAGCGGATTCCTCATCTTTTAAAAAAAATACAGCTTTTCCCTTATTACATTCATATATAAAATCCGCAAGACTTTTACTATTGTATACATTGAAATCCCCAACAATAGCTAATTTTATGCGGTAGTTCATATATTTTTGTAATATTTCACCCGCTAGGCCAGTTCTTAAGTTAAAAAATTCCTCTGTAATATTTACTTTGTTAATCAATATTTTTTGACAATCATAGGAAAAATTGACGGATGCCATCAAGTCTAATGCTCCTTGCACATCCCTTATTACGATTTCAGAACTTTCTATAATTGCAATTTTAGAATTATCTTTTTCATGAATGCGTATTTTCACCTATATCCCCCACCTAACATTACATTTTTCATCAAATTATTATTCTTCTTTTTTTACTTTATATAATATTTTTAGCTACAATCTTTAGATGCTCAGGAGCGATGATTTCCTTTATACTTTCTTGAAGATCCTCGTGAAGCATTTCTTCAAGATGCTCCAATGATACTTCAAGAGGTGTACACTCTAACATTTCAATATTTAATAAGGAATAATGTTCTTTTTTCTTTATGACTAAATATTGATTCTCTTCTGTTACAAGTAAAGAACCTAATCTAATTCCGAGTAAACGTTGATCATCAAATTTCATACTATATCCCTCTCTCTATTAATAGACATACTATAGAAATAAAAACAATTTTATATAAATTAATATCCATATTATAACTTTACCAAAATCTATCTCTAAATAACACGAAAATTGGTATTATTATCCTTGAAAATAAAACCTATACTACATATTTCACATGCGATATTCTTAATTCTCCATATATTGCAGCACAAAAAAACTTTCTCAACATATAAAGATCACTTTATAATTTTCTAAATTATCAGAATATGTTATAATGAATTTAATAAAAGTTTGACCTCTCCTAATTCATGTACATATTGTTGATCGGTAGGAATTGCTACCGGTCTATTTTTTTATTCTTGTATTAAACATTGAATCTTCTTTTTGAATAACTGAAAATAAAAATTCTGCATCTCGGCCCACACCACAAAGCAGTGCTGATCCTCTTTGATGTTGCCAAGGTAAACCAATATAGTATAACCCTTGCACCCCGCTAACACCTCTTGTATGAACTGGTGATCCTGCTTGATTCATTGCAGCTTCTACTTCAATCCACTGATAATTCGGTATGAACCCTGTAGACCATACTACATTCTGAACATTGCATGCGCTATCATCTGAAAACACTACTTTATTCTGCAATGCATTTACGACCTTCGGCTTCAATGCTATTGCTCCATTACGAATAAGCTCTCTACATTCATAACCAAATATAGGATCTTTCTGCTTCTGAAACCATCTTCCCCGCCATGTGTTGATTCCAGCATATAATAGTCCTATTGTTTCCAGCCAAGCAAAAATACTCCTTCTCATTATTTTTAGTGGTAAAAAAGAAAGCGGATGACTTACAGCAATCGTAACATCACGAGATTTCGCTAGTTCTACTGCAATTTGTGTACCGGAATTCCCCCCTCCTACTACAAGGACTAATCCCTCTGGAATTTGCATTGGTGATTGGTATTGTGAAGAATGAATTTGAAAGGTATCATTGGAAAGGTTTTGTGAAATAGAAGGAATGTAAGGCCTCTGAAAAGCACCTGATGCGATAATAACTCGTTTAGATTGTAGAATTTCGTTAGGAGTAAAAACCTCAAACGCATGTCCCTTCTTTCTTATTTTGGAAACATTGATATTTAACCTCACCGGTATGGAAAAACGTTTCGCATAAGCTTCTAAATAATTTGCAATTTCATCTTTACTAGGAAATTCATTTTGATTTCCATTTAACCTCATACCTGGCAGTGCACAATAATCCCTTGGTGTAAACAATTGTAAAGAATCGTACCGCTTTCTCCATGAATCACCAATCCTCTTCCCTCCATCCAATAAAACAAAGTTATAGTTTCCTTGCTGTAAGTAATATCCCATAGCTAAACCTGCTTGACCAGCTCCTACTATAATTACATCTAACATATTTCCTCCTCCTTTTTATTACAATAACATATGAATAACTGTTCATATGTTCATATGTTCATATGTTCATATGTTTGATTTAATATTATAGTTTTCTTTTTTACAAATCAAGGAAAACAATTCTTCTTTCTACTCAACCTATAAACCTAAAAAGCACACTATTGATGATAAGAAACTTTTTATCATTAATAGTGCGCTTTTAAATTCGATATAAGTAACAATTTAATAATTTACTTTCTTATTGAAATACCACTAGACATATACTTTTACATTCTCTTTATTTATAAACATCTGCCGCAAGCTCTTTTAAAAGGCCGATGTTTGTCACTTCAAAGTACCCATTATTCTTTCTAATTACACTTTTATCACAAAGAGTATTTAATGTTCTTAATAAATGCCTGTAGCTTGTTCCTAGCAATTCCGATGTCTCAGTTAAATTCCCATTAAATATAATTCTTTGTTCATTATGAATAAGTCTTTCTCCAGTCGCAAGAATGTAACTTGCTAACCTATTCTCAAGAGGATACAGTAAATTAATCGTACTGTTTTTTGACAATCTATTTAACTTATGAGACAAAGAACCACAGATACACCTTAAAAAGGTTGCATCCTGAAGCAATCGTTCTCTCACCTTTTCTAAAGGGATTCCAATGCAATAAGAGTCTACCATCACTTGTACATTTGAAGCTGTTTTTTGTGAGTGGATTAATTCAACATCTCCCAATATTTGCAAGCTATCATAAAAACATAATAATACAGATTTCCCATTACTTAATGTGTTATAAGCCTTCGCTTTTCCTTCAACAAAGAAATACAGATAGTGAATATCTTCATTCTCCTTACAAATATGCTCATTCTTTTTAAAGAGTAATAGTTCCATATATGATTTCATATCATTGCTAAAAAATGATGCAATTTTATTCTTTTGCACATAATCATCTAACTTATGAGAATTACATATTTTCTTCATACATCCCCCACCTTTGTAACTCATTTTAATTATAAAGAAAATTTCTTCCTTTCACTATGACATATGTCATAGTAGCTCACAATTTAATCATGATACATTACATGTAAATTTATAAAGGGGGAACGTCATTGTATAATTTACTCTCAATTATTATAGGTGCTTTCATCGCCATTATGATTCCTTTAAATGGGATCTTATCTGAAATGACAGGTAACTATACATCTAGTGTGATGATTCATATCGTTGGATTAGTTGCCATTGTCATTGTTTTACTCGTTAGCAAATCCAAACTTCGCATGCAAAAAGGGATACCGATTTATCTTTATAGTGCAGGAGCTATCGGTGTTTTCACCGTACTATTTAGTAATATAAGCTTCACAGCACTCGGTGTCTCTATTACAATCGCTTTAAGTTTATTTGGGCAATCTGTTTCATCTATTATTATCGATCATTTCGGCTTATTAGGTATGAAGGTCGTGAAATTTGAAAAGAAAAAAATGTTTGGATTACTTCTGATTTCTTCGGGAATTGTTGTAATGACTATTTTTTAATGGAGGATGGAACTATGTTATATATTTGCATTGCAATTTTAGCCGGAATTTCCATTGTAGTTGCAAGAATTATTAATGCTAACTTAGCAGCAAAGATTGGAATTTTCCAAGGAACATTTGTTAATTATATTACGGGATTGTTTTTTTCTTTTTTATTTTTACTCTTTAGCAATGAATCTCTTCACGTATCAGCTACGACATTGCACTCCATACCATTTGTAGTATATTTAGGAGGTTTAGTTGGTGTTATTGTAATTGTATTATCAAACTATATTACTCCTAAAATATCATCTTTCTATTTAACTTTATTGATTTTTGTGGGGCAATTATTTATGGGAGTTATAATTGATTTCTTCACATCAAATGATGTATCTATCGGTAAAATAATCGGAGGCTTTTTAGTATTACTTGGACTGACTTATAACTTAATACTTGATAAGACGTACGAACCTGTGAAAAATAGTCGAGTGCAGCTCTAACAACATTTTAAAAAATAGAAAAGGAATACATCCGCACGCTTACATTGGATTTATTCCTTTTTTATAAGAACTCCTCCAATTTCAACACATTAACTTTTCCTCTTCTTTCACAGAGTGTCTTCTAAAGACAAGGAATTTCAATGCAATTGACATTATCATCATTCCAATTCCGCACATAATAAACATAACATTTAGAGAAATAAATATAGACAGAATTCCAAATACAAAGAGAGATATTGTATCTGCTAAGTAAAGCAAAACTGCATTAAAACTGAACCCTCGCCCTAACATATCTTTCGGAACGAGTTTTTGTAATATGTATACCCTCGTTAGTCCCGCTAACGGTAGACCAATCCCGACTATACATACTCCAACAAAGTAAAATGAAATATTAAATGTAAATCCAAGCAAAAAGATCCCAACACCCCAGATGATAGACGCGATTGTATAAATAGTTAAATTCAAGTTTTTCCATATGAAGGGGATCATCATATTTGTAATGATTACTACGCATCCAAAGAACCCTTGAATGACACTATAAATTTCTTTACTCTCTTTTGTGAACTCTCCCAATGATAATAATAATCCAACTTTCCAAACCCATGTATTCATAAAAACCATTGTAAATGTAAGGAGGAATAAAAATGTAATTTGTTTATTAGATTTCATCCAAAGCCAAAATTCACGTAATGAGAGAAATACTTCTTTTACCTGTTTCTTTTTAGCACCCACCACATCCCCTGTTACATTCAGCTTAAAAAGAAAAAGTGCGCTTATGAAATATGTAATTGCATCAATCGTAAAAAAGTGAATGACACCTACTGTCTTCATTAACAATATGGAGAGAAACGGGCTGAGTACAGTTATCCCTCTCGTTACGGAATCATATAAACTATTCGTCATATTCCGCTGTTCTATAGGGGTTATAATTGGTAATAGCGCCCGGTGTGCTGGATTAAAAAAACAACCGCAACACTGAATAAAAAAACTTATGATGATCATATACGTGTAGGTTAAAACATCGAAGTAATAGCAGAAGACAAGAGACAGAATAAAAGGAATACGGATTATATCCTGACAGTTCTTGGATTGAAACAATTCGTTCTTCCAAAAACATTACTTTTATTCCAACATTGCATATGGGAAACTTCTTATCTCTTTTTAAAGTTGATGAGATACTGTATATTTTATTTGAACCAAAGTCAACATCTCCACAACAAAATACTACACCCAATACTCTTTTAACTATAGACGAAATCACCCCTACTGTTACCGCTTTAGGGGATCAAGCACGCTTAACGATATTAACGGTGCTTGCTAATCATAAAGAATTATTTGCCCAAGAAATTATTAATGAAACTGGATTACACCAAAGCACTGTATCTCGGCACCTAGCTGTACTAGAAAGCGGCGATCTCCTTCATGTGAGAAAAGAAGGTAAAACAAAGTATTATTCGATTAATAAAACTACGGTTGAAAAAACAATTACCTTTTTAAATCATATAAAACGTTAATCAAAAATAGAGAAAGCTATACTTTCTCTATTTTTGATTACCCTATATTATCTATTAAAACACCACAAAAAAAGGTTGCTCTTTTTCATCTAAACTTTTTACAATTCTCTCTTTAAAATTTGACCACGTAACCATCTGTAAAGCCTCTTCAACCGTAAAGAATCCGACTTCTAAACTCTCACTACTTGTTTCTAACTTACCCCCGATCGGTTTTGCTAGCCAACAAGTCGCACAAACATCTGAACTTAGATTTTGATATATACCACAGAACTTTGTCACGCAAATATCAATCCCAGTTTCTTCTTTTACTTCTCTTATAGCAGCGTCTTGAATAGATTCCCCTTCTTCAACTTGCCCTCCTGGTTGCTCCCACCCTCTACGCGGGCTATGAATTAATAGGATCTTCCCCTCATCGTTTAAAACGACTACACCCGCTGAAACATAATGTTTTGGATTACTCATAGGAACAACTTCCTTTCAATGCCTTTCATCAAAAAATAAATATCCTTTAACTATAGCTAAAGGGATATAACAGTACGACTTTATTCTAACGCCACAATAGTAAATAGAAGAGAGAATAAGTATTTACTACAATCAGCTTGTCAATGCGAATGATTTTTCGATACAGGAAATAAACTGATGAATAAATTCATCGATTTCTTCTTTTGTAATAATATAAGGGGGAAGTAAACGAATTGTATTTCCCTTTGTAACGTCTACAAGCATGCCTTTATTTAGTAATTCTAATTGTAGTTTGTTTACATTTTCATTCGTGTCGTGAATACTGATTCCAAACATCATTCCACAATGACGTACTTCTTCGATAAAAGAGGAGTTTTCCTTCTGGATTTTTTGAAGTTTTTCATTTAAATATAAGGACGTTTCATAAGACTGTTGCATTAAACCATCATCCATTAATGTTTTTAATACAGTTAATCCTAAAGCCGTACCAATTGGTGAATGTGCGAATGTTGTTCCGTGATCACCTGGTGAGAATATATCATAAAGTCGTGGACCTACTATTATTCCCCCTAAAGGTGTACCGCCTCCCGCTCCTTTACCAAATTGAATAATATCAGGCGTAATATCAAAATGCTGATAAGCAAACAATTTTCCAGTTCTCCCTATCCCACTTTGCACCTCGTCAACAATAAATAACACATTATACTGTCTGCAAAGCTCTTCAACACCTTTTAAATATTCACCCGACAAAGGATATATCCCACCACTTCCTAATACTGGCTCTAGCATAATAGCAATTGGATTTTCCTTGAGTATGGTTCTTTCTAGTTCCTCTAAATTCTCTCGTTCCACTTCATATACAGGAATAGACGTACGCGGAAAATTTTGATATACACTTTCTTGTCTTGTAAAGTGAAGAGCACCTAATGTACGTCCATGAAAACTTTCTTTAAGTACAATTACTCCATCACGTTTTTGATTTGTTATATGTCTGTACTTGTGGATTAGTTTTAAGGTCGCCTCGGTAGCCTCCGCACCAGAGGTTGTATAATAGACTTTCCCATCTTTTAAAGAATAATTGACTAATTTTTTGGCGTATTCAATAGCAACTGGGTTTAAAAAATGAAAGGGAAGATGTAAGCATCTTGTAACTTGTTCAAAGGTGGCTTTTATAATATTAGGATGATTGTAGCCTAATATATTCACTCCTACACCAGAGAATAAATCAAGATATTCTTTACCATTCACATCATAAAGCTTACAACCTTCACTCTTTTCTATAGTAACCGGTATGCGGTGGTACGTAGACATTACATATTCTTTATCTAATTGAGACCAATCGGACATGCATGATTCCCCCTAGGTATAATCATATTATCTTTATATTTTCCAACACAAAATTTCGGTACAACTTCTGAATTGACTACACTGTCATCCAATTTACATGTTAGAAAAAATATATGAGCATAGAATTTTTGTTTACTCCCCTTTTCAAAAATCTTATATATTTCGCGAATAATAGAAAAAACGAAATACTTTTTAGTTCATACAACTATCAAAAGCTTTGTGTATTCACATAGACCTAAATGAACTGAGTAACTAGAAATGGTGTTTTTGTTAGAATTTTAAGATTTCAAATCATATTTTAATTTTATACACCATTAGAAACCTTCGCTCTTTCTAACTTGTAATGAGGTTTCTATAATCATATCTAACAGCTTACTATATGAGATTCCTGCCGCATGGGCACTTTTAGGCAACAAGCTATTTTTTGTCATCCCCGGCAATGTATTCACTTCCATCACATACGGGATTCCATCTTTTATAATTATATCCACCCTAGCATAAACACTGCATTTTAATGCTCTATAGCAGGTCATTGCAGCTTCAACAACACGTTCATATGTTGTAGCCGGAAGTTCCACAACCTCTTCAATCGTAGCGATATCATCGTATTTCGCATGATAATCAAAAAATTCAGCCGTATGTTGAATCGAAATGATTGGTAAAAGCTTTCCGTCCAAAATAGAACATGTAATTTCTTCGCCCTTTATATATTTTTCAATCACTATTTCAGAATCCCATTTGAATACATCCTCAAGAGAAGAAAGTAAAGAATCCTTATCGTATACGATCTTTACCCCTACACTGGAACCACCTGAATTTGGTTTTACTACTAACGGATATCCCATTTTATCTATTTCATCAAGCTGCAGCTCTTCCGTATTTGAAAGATGAATCCAATCTGGTGTTTGAATGCCCTCATAACGAATCATTTTTTTCGACATATTTTTATCCATACAAATACCGCTTGATAGCATGACACTTCCGGTATATGGAACACCGAGAGTTTCTAGTGTACCTTGAATCGTACCGTCCTCCCCATATTCTCCATGAAGTGCTAACAATGCAATATCAAGATTTCTTACCTTTTCAACAAGCTCTTTTTTGTCATTTAGTTTAATAGGTACTACTTCATACTTACTCTTATCCAAATGTGCAATCATTTCTTCGCCTGTCATGAGTGACACTTGTTTTTCGGAAGACACGCCTCCCATAATAACGCCAACTCTCATTTTTCCAACTCCTAATTTTCATTTTTTAAGGTATCACCAATTATCTTAATCCCATTGAGAATATCTTCCTCTCTTAACCGAGAGAATCCTAATCGAAACGTATTACTTCCCTTTCCATCCGTGTAAAAGACATCTCCAGGAGAAAAAACAACTCCCTTTTGATAACATTTTTTCAAAAGTATACGTGCATTTATTCCTTTTTCTAACTCTATAAAAAGATGAAGTCCGCCATCTCCAGTCATTCTTTTAAATGGAATGTATTGATTACAAGAATTAAGGGCTAGTTCATATTTTTTCTTATAAATTGACTTGGCCTTTTTTAAATATTTTTCGAAATAGCCATCATGTAAATATTGATAAAGTACTGCCTGATCCAATGTGGACGTATGAATATTTCGTGCCCTTTTCATACTTTCCAAGTAGTGGATTAATTTCTTATCCGCTAAAATCCAACCAACACGTAAGCCCGGAAAAAGAACTTTTGAAAAACTGCTAATATAGATAACATTGTTCCCGGGTCCGGAAAAAGTCAATAACGGCGCTAAATGTGAACCTGAATAACGTAATTCCTCATTAAATCCATCCTCTACAATTGGAATTTGATATTTTGAAAAAAGTTTCATAATTTTAGACCTTTTTTCAGAGGAGGTGACAATCCCGGTAGGGTTATGGTAGGACGGAATTAGATATGCAAAATCAAAATCTGTTTCGGACAAGCTTTTCTCAACTTGACAAATATCGATACCATCATCCTTCATTTCCATCCCGTGGATTTCATATCCATGTAATCGAAAAAGCTTTAATGCAGTATGATGGGTAGGGTTTTCACAAATAATACGCCCGGATTTTTTAGCTAAAGAAGACAATAAAATATCCAGACCCTCAGTGAAGCCATTCGTGATAAGAATATCTTTATTGGAAATGTCTACTCCTTTCATTTCCATATAATGAAGAAGGTAATGAATTAGGGGTCTATAACCTTTGGCATATCCGTAGTTCAAAATGATATCACCTTCATTGGATAACCTCGTCAAAAAAGCCCTTTTAAAATTTTCAACATCAAAAAGTTTTTCATCCGGGGCAATGCTATTGAATGAAATCATGCCCTTTTCCCAGCGAACACCGTGCTTCATTAAATCCAATTCATCAGCTTGCAAGATAACTTTATTGAGCTTTTCTTTCCAGTTTAGTTCAATAGATGGTGTTTGGGATGCATCGACCTTCCCTACAAAATTTCCTTTTCCCTTTATCGCATAGATTAGGCCTTCTTGTTCTAAATCTGCGTAAGTAGTGAGAACAGTAGTTCTACTAATCGATAATAATTTGCTTAATTCTCGGGTAGATGGGAGCTTCTGATGCTCCAATAGTTGACCTTTCATAATCATTTTTTTCAAATGATCCTTCAATTGGATATACACCGGACGATTGTCTACAAACTTAAAATCATTAAACACTTCCTTGCCCCCTTACTAACATTTTTACATAATTACATCTATCTCAAAAGGTCCACCACATGTGTATTTTCTTTCACTAGTGGTATGGTTTAAAACACCATTCATACAGCTTTTTTACAAACATCATGACTTTATTTTACATCTACACCTATTTTTATTAACCTACAATCTCACAAAATTTAAAGTTATAGATAAAATTGGTTCTGTAATTCATGATTACAGAATGCAAAACAAATTATTTATAAAGTGAAACTTTAATCAGAGGGTTTTTCTTCATCCCCCTCTGATTATTAGCCCTCACCAATCGGGCTTTTACGGACAATTGATCCCCCGCCTAACTTCTTTGCTTTTGCTGAAGTTTGAGTTGGGATTCTTACTGCCCACGAATAGCGGAATAAATGCAAGGAAGAAATCTTTTTCTCCTCTTCCTCTCAAATCAAAACAGCATCTTTTATTTGTTGGCGTTGGAACCAGATAAGACTTTCGTTTTCTACCTTCTGATGTCCAGCTTACAAGAATTGATCTCTCACAAGATTTGTTAAACAAAGCAAAAACACATAAAAAACCTATTACACTTCTACCAATGAATGCAGAGCAATTACAATTCCCTAATGAATCTTTTGATGTAGTATCTTTGAGTCTCATTTTTTGGTTTAGTAGTTCAGCTAATATGTGTTGTAAAAATTGTAATTCTGAATACTCAAAATAAAAAACGAAGATTTTATCTTTCCAAAGTTATGTATAATAATTCAGCTCATTTTTTTCGTTTTGGGGAACAACCCATTCCTTAAGTTGATGGGCATGTGGCGATTCCTCATATAAAGTAATTTTTATAAAATAGGATAAGCTATACTATCAAATCATATAAAAGAAAGCTAAGGTGCTTTTATGAAAAAGATATGTTGGATATTATGTTTTTGTTGCTTCATGACATTTTGGAATGCTAAAACTTCTGTAAGTTACGCTAAAGAAGGACAAGTATTCACATATACAGTAAATCAACAAGCATTATTAAAATTTTTAAATTCAAGTTCAAATGAATATAATAATGCAATGAAGCAAGGAATAACTCTAGCTGAGTTTGCATCTAAAAAAGGCATAGATGAAGCAAAGTTAATCCATTACTTTGCAATAGAACAAAAAACACAATTAGATATTGCACTAAATAAAGGAGAAATAGATCCTCAGATGTATCAAGATCTCTTACCTGATATTCATCATAGTATTTATAGAACTATTCATTATAATCCTAATTCTAAATAGACGTTCCCTTCTTGAAAATCAGCTAAAACAAAGGATGAAGAATAAGAGAAATGAGTAAGATTGAATAAGGAATCCTGGCATAAAAAAGACTTGGTATCAGGTCTTTTTTTGTAATAAATCCAAACTAAATGGAACAAAAAAAGAACCCTTATCATAAGGATTCTGCATCAGGAAACAACTAATATATAGAAATAATATAAAGAGAATTACTTATTATATCGGATATATATATAATATTGAGAAAATGTTACATCATTCTAATATGTATTATGTAGTAATTGTTGAAATGGCTTGTTTGTAAACGAGTTGCTGTTTACCATGAACCATCATTAGAATCGTAAATTTATCCATTGCGAGAATCTGCCCAGGTATCCGAACGCCACTCTTTAAAAACACAGTGATTTCCTCTTTTTTCTCTTTTAATAATTCATATGTTTCTTCTTGTAAATCCTTCATATAGCTCCCTCCCTTTCTATAATCGTATCATATTTGAATTGAAATGCTGTTTCATAGACGTATTTCTCAATATATTTACCCAAAAGGTACATTTCAGTTGAGATAAAAAGAATCCCCTAGCTTTATGTATTAATTTTTTATTAATAATTATGATACGTGAAATTATTATAATTGAACTTTAAAAAATCCCCTTTAAAGGAGCCAATTATTTTACAAGATACTGTTCTAAGTCCTTTATTAACAGTTTTGCACCCTCTGGACTTAATGTTATCTTGTCATTTGCTAATGATATGTTACGATTTAATACTTCTCCTGTTACTGCACAAACACCACCAGGCTGATACTTCTGTAAAACAATGTCTTCACCTTTTATAAAGATTTCTAATGGTGATTTTTCTTTAATACCTAGCGTATTTCTAAGTTCTTTTGGGATTACCACACGCCCTAATTGATCTACTTTTCTAGTCATTCCGGTTGTTTTCATCTAGCATCTTTCCCCATTTCATTATCAAGTGTACCCAAGTTATTCTTTACTATTGTAACAAGCTTTCTCCATACATGAAAAACATAATGATCCGAAAACTTACAAGACTCACTATAGTTAAGTGATTTCTCAATATATCTCTTGTATATAAATCGTTCTTAAGGTGTAAAATATCCAAGTAATTACTTAATAATTACATTACATCTAAATTTAAATTAAAGAAGGAGCTATATACCATGGATAAAAAAGATCTAGTAAATCTTCAAGTCAACAACATGCCTTCAGATGCTCTAAATACTCCTAGTAAGTCCCAAGAGCAAATGCAGGATTCAGCTCAAAGGTTAGCTAACGGAATAAAAATAGATTTATCACAAGACGAAACGACAAATCTAGCCAAAGACGAATAGAGAGTTTTTGGCACGAAAATAAGCTAAAAAATCGAAATGAAGCAATTCGCCAACTTATTGAGAAAGGGTTAAGTCCCAAATAACGGCTAACCTTTTTTATTTCCTCTGAAAACCTACACATCAAATTTAAAACCCCTAATACTCTTCAAAATAGATTTTCTTCTATTCAAGACCTATTGAATTATCAATTCAATTATTCTTTAATAAACTTTGCAACAGAACCCTACATGGAATATTACAACTTAATGTATATTCGTATTGAGTTATTAGGAACATCTAATGTTGTTTCACAAGTGAAAGGAAATTGAAAAAAAACTGAAACTTTTCTCATTAAAATTCAATCTTACTTAAAAAATGAAAGGAAATTGAAATTTCCCAAAAGAAATTCTTTGTTAAAATAAAAAGCATAAATACAAAAAAATATTGACAAATGGAGAAAAATGTATTTTCCAAGATATAGTGGAGGAAAAAATGAGATTAGAAAAACAATTAATAAAAAAGATATATTATGAAACATTCCTAATGGAGAATGAAACACATCCACCTCTTCAAGTACTTGGAGGAGCTTATTTAAACGAACAAAAAAATGAGATTTCCGATGGATCTTATATTCGTTTTGCACAAGGTGAATTTTATTATCACCATCAAGATTTTGAAACAGCTATTTTTAAATGGGAGAAAGTCAGTAATGAATTAGCACCATGGGCACAAAAAAATATTGCGGATGCTTACTTCGAACTTAACCAATTATCAGTTGCTGAAAATGTTTATACCTCCATTACTACTGATAACAAAATACTTATGACCGAAATTGTATTGCAATTACTGTCTCTTTACATCGAGCAAAATAATCTTGATTCAGCTTTCGCTGTTATTAAAGAAGCGGTTTCTTTAAATCCCGATTATCCAAACGTCACAACAATTGCACGTTCCTTTTATGAAGAACAGCAAGATTTTGACAGTGCAGTAGAGCTTGCTGTAAATGAGTTAATTCGAACAGAATCTTTTCCATGGTTTGAGGTTCTAAAAGAATATATCGATAAAGGATTTACTAAAAATATTTTACCAGACTATTTTTATAAAGTATTAGTTACATTAAATAATGTAGATCAAGTACAATTTACGCAAATTGTTTCATCACTTTGGCACAGCTATAAAAATGAACAAAATTACTTATTATGGCTTAAAACAATAAATGAATTTTTCTTACATATCGAAATACATTCGTCCGATATATGGGACAAAATTTCTTCTCTTTACGAAGAAACGTACTTTGAATTAATTCAAGGTCAATATACGCTAAGACAATTACACGATATCATTCCAAATCTTTTAACAAATTGGTTAAAGGTAGCCAATCCGTCTCATTCTGTATTTCCATCTGCAGCAGTATTGGCATGGGATGAGATTTTCCCTTCCAAAATAGATTCAGCAAATATAAAACATGCGGAAAACCTACTGTCATACTCTATTAATCATGTGAATGGCTTAGAGTATAGTTTACATCTTTTTGAATCTATTACACAGTGGGCACAAAAACATGATTTAGAAATGGGTCATCGATTTAGATGGTTAGTTGGCGAGCTTGCAGATTTAAAAACAAAGCGCCTTTTAGTAACTGGAACTTCAGGAAACGGAAAAGCTTCATTTATTAACTCTATACTAGGAGAAAATATATTAGAAAACTCAATCTCAAATGTAGTTGTCTTTAAAAATGACGCTCATACAGAAATTAACGCTATAACAGATTCAACAATTACAACAACTGAGAATTTCTCTGATTTCCATAACATGATGTCTCTACACCGCCAAACATATAAAGATAGAGCATGTGTTGAATTTAAATTACCATGCAGGTTTTTAAGTAAAAATAAACTTACATTCGTTGTTACACCTAGCTTTAATAGGAACAACGACACTAGAGATGAGACATTCGAATATTTAAATTCTGTAGACGAATTATTATTCGTATTGAATGCGGATTCACCTTTTACTGACAAAGAACGTGACATTCTATTAAGTATTCAAGAACATACACCAAATCTACAAATTCATTTCTTATTAAATAAAATCGATAACATTTACAGTGAAGCAGAAGCAAAAAGAGTTATACATGATACGCAAGCGAGAATAAACGCATATTTCCCGCATGCGAGAATTTTCCCTTACTCTTCGTTATATACAAATAGTCAACAACTAAACGATTTAACTGAGTTTATTCATTTTAACTTTAACCATAAAAATATCGATGCAGAACGTACTGAAAAGCTATTGTTTTTCATCCGAAAAACAATTACATATCTTTTGGATAAACGCGTCGAGATGGAAAACAACCTAGTGGATTCTATTAATTGGAATGAAGATATGTTAGTTAAACTAAATGGTTTTATTAATAACCTTACTGCTTTTGAGAAGGAAAAGATTCATTTCATTACACAATCATATCGTACAATGAAAAACGAAATTACTAATGATCTTACAGAACATATTCCGAAACTATTGCAGAGTTGTTCTGATTTAATTAGTGAAGAAAGCGATTTTGGGCACATTGATATTGAACTAAATGCAGCGATGAACGAAAGAGTTCAAAAATATCTAGAACAAACTGTGTTACCTAATCTTGCTCGCTCTATGCAAAATTGGATTGCAATTTCTAATAACGAGTTCCTTCAAAGTCAATCGTACTTAGAAGAAATCAGTGAAGGACTTAATTCTTTATGTGGAGAAAATCGAATACAGTTAGAATGTGACTTTAAAGTGCTTGATGACTGGCGCAGAGATACTGATAGAATGACAACTAGAATACAAATGGAAGAAGTAAATATCTTACGCCGATTTACACCAGCACAATTTTTATTGAAAAGTGCCGGGAAATTATTTGGAGTTCTTCCTAAAAATAAAGCTATGCTATATAACAAATACAAACAGTATTTAGAAAATGAAGATTATACCGATGTAACGGCTTCTATTATAAACAAATTTTTCTTGCAATTTGAGCTATTTGAAAACGCACTAGAGCGGGATATTAATATGTTCTTTAAAAATCCATTTGGCGCGTTGAAACAAGCTATAGAAAACACTCATTTAGAAATACAAGAAAAACAAGATACACTGCATAAAATGAGATCAAATCCTGAAGTTTATCATGATTCTATAACGCTCTTTAAATTAAGATTACGTCAATGTGAAGTAATCTTAAATATAGGTGAGGATAATTCCTATACAGATTTAACTTTAGAAACAAGCATAGAGTAACCGTAAAGTAACTCCAAAATATACAATAAAAGTTGATTTTGGAGTTGCTTTTTTGTTTACTTCACTTTTTTCCCCTTCTGTGAATCAGGTAAAGCCTTTAAGGCTTCATCAAACTTCCATCTGGCATGCACCCAACATCCCACAAGGGTGACATCCAGTACTTGATGATAACCACTATATCCATCTACTTGTAAATACCCTTGAAAACCAGTTAAAAAATTATAAAAATACGAACTTCATTTAAGGTTCTTTTAGTAAACTAAAAGTATAAACAGAAAAGAGTGTAATTACGGATTAGAATCACATCGTTAGATTAGCTTGATAATCATGGGGTCTCCTAAACTATAATTAACAATCCTGGTTGCTTCTCATGAAATACCATTTTGGATTCTTTTTGTGCAGTTTTATTAAATAATATACACAGAAAACAAGTATTATTGCTGAGATGATAAGATAGGCCTTATCCTGATAAGCCTCCATGTTAGCATTTGCATAGAATAAATACTCTCTCCCCATACTGTCACCGTTAAATTTAAACAGCGTCTCGGATGCGTTATAAACCCCATGAATTACCATGCTTTTATATATACAATTACTATCAACAGCAACTAAAAATAATAAAAATCCAAAACAAAGAGCATACGTCAAAAATACTGGATTAAATCCACCCAAGGAATGCATGAGAGAAAATAGAATAGAAGTGAAAAGAAAGACAAGTAAAAGATTATATTTTTTCACGAGCCATTTCGTTAAAAACCCTCTAAAAACAAGTTCCTCTGCGCCGCCCTGGATAAGGTAAGTAACAAAACATAATAAAACATATGGATAAACATTAAAATTAGAGATTTGTTCTGTAAATCCGATTTGAACATTAAACATAAGAGAGTAAATATAGATACCTGCAAAATTAATAAACATACCAATCGCTAGACCACTAAGTATATTCGAAATAATCTTATATGACCAATCTCTGGTAAATCCTATACTAGAAATCGGGTTCTTAAATATGTAAACATACACTAGGAGCAGCATCCATATTCCAATAAAAGTACAAATGACTCCTATAAAACGATATGTAGAACTAGTTTCTGGAATAAAATTAAAGATAGTTTGAAGTGAAGTACCCACTATTAATTGCGTTCCATAAAAGAGAACCATGATACCAACACTGCATATTAGAAGATATATCCAACTAGGTATTTTATCTACAAACTTATTATTTCTGTTGTCTGCTTTATTTTTAAGTAGCCATAAATTTTTCACACGTTAATCCTCCTCTATATTTTTGAAGTTGCATTCTAAAAAAATTATGATTGCTTCTTACACTCTTATTATTACATTAGGATAGTAAATGAACTATCTAATAACCTTACATAAAGATTGCATTTTTGTAAGATACCCATTTTCACACGTATCTCGGCTAAGCCCCATGCCCATCAACTTAAGAACGAAAACAAAACGAACTTTCATTCAAATAAACTAAAAAACTCTTAAAACACTATTTATCCTTAAAAATGAGCATGACTAAATATGCCTATTCTGAAACAATTAAAAGATAGTAAAAAGTGCTTTCATGTACAGAAAGCACTTTGAGTCTACAACTATTTTTTAATAGTTTAATACTTTTTCTATAGTCTAAATCACTTTTTATGAGATATCTGTCACATTACATTGGTTTCATACTTTGTTGTCCGGTGATACAAAAGCACCAGCTCCCATTTTCAAAAAAGATTGATCAAAATACATGCTGTATTTAGTACCAATGATTAATTTTTATAATATACAAAAAAACTATTCATATGCTATACAATCATGCATTTAAGTCTGTTATGGCAGGAATATTAATTTCCTTTACACATGAAACTGGCGATAAATTCATAACACATTGAACAATCGCTACAATATCTTGCACAGGAATACGTGTCCCTCCATACAACATAATTGCCTTTTCTGCACCTTCTTCATAAGGTACTTCAGCAGCAAGCTCTCCTGGATTAATACACGTTACAGAGATCTTGTCTTTTCTCACATGCTCACGTAAAGCATTCGTAATACCACGTAAGCCAAATTTAGACGTGACAAACGAAACTTGCGCATTATTCGTATGATCTAACCCTGCTGTGGAACCAATTAAAATAATCTTTCCGTTTTTCGCCTGTCTTAAATTAGGTAAAAGCGCCTGAATATAAGTAATAGTGGAAGTTAAATTAATATTGATTAAGTTCGAAATATCTTCAACTTCATCCTTATCAAACGTATAGTCATCTTCAAAACCACACTTTTCCCATACTCCGACATTATAAATTAATACATCAATAGCAATGTCTTTTAACGTTTCTTTTAAAGAAGGAATTTGTTGTTGACTAGATAAATCAATTGTGAGCCATTTACGATTTACACCATCATTTATATCTAAACTACTTGGTCGTGTGCGTGACACCACCCATACCGTATCTCCCTTGGTGGGTAAGCCTTTTACAAATGCATCGCCCAATCCTTGGCTTGCTCCAAATATAATAAAGTTCTTACTCATCCTACCACCCCTTCGAAATAACTATACTTCTTAATTATAATTATTATAAAGACAAGCAACCACTAGAGTGGTTTATTGATTCGTTACAAAAACAATTTGTTAAAGCCCGATCCATCTGTACAGTAATCAAGAAACATCAACCAACAAGCATTAGCAAACATTGTAAAAAATTCATCATTGATATCCGCTAATACTTATTGTTACATTTGATTCCACTACTACATAAATTCCTATATTTCATCCTTATCCTTACTCACATTCAACATGGCTCAGAATAATATGTATCTAGAGGGTGTGACAATATTGGAAAAAAATATCGAAATTACAAAAGATATACAAGTCATACGGTCTATCCAACGCGATCTCAATATTGTGACAGTCGCACTATTGTTAACGGGACAAATCACCATTATAGGAGTTTTTGTGACACCAGGGGGGTTTCGCGTTTCATTAGGAGGACCATTAACAGGTGAAAGTCGATTAGAAGGTAAATTCGAAAAACAAACTACGAATGTGATTATTGATATAATAGACGTTATCCTCGCCGTATTATTACTCAATGATGAAATTGGTGTTACGGGTAGCTTTATTGCACCTGGCAGATTTACCATTAATGTTAGTGGACCCATTTTCGGTGTTCCTAAACTTGAACCCACTCTCCCTTACTTAAAACGAGATTATACTTTCTTTCAAAAGGTTGTGTCCAAACATTTTCATGTGAATCCAAGCTTATTAAAAACACTTACAAAGGAATGATAACATGGCTTTAACCGATATTCCTACTATTCAACCATCTAAGAATGGGGTCTTTCTGCTCGCTCTTCCTTTAATTATTTTTATCTTCTTTTTTACCCAACCTAAAGCAGAAACAAAATAATACCCTCACTAACAGAGAAAAGGACCTTAAATTTTTTCATCTACCCAAATTTAAGGTTCTTTTCTATTCTATCCACCATCCTAAGCCTTTTATTTCACCGCTCATTTTTTAAAACCAATATATTTTCATTTAGCCCAACAATCACACTTACTTGTATTTTATTTCAAATGCCTCTTTCTTTCCACCCCATTCAATTGTGACAAGAAATGCTTCTTCCTTATCCTGTACTGCACAACCTGAACATGATGATTTCAATTGAATTATGCCTCTATCAATAAATCTCGTTCCTTCTTGTTTGCCACTACTATTCTCAACTTTCCATTTTGCTTCATTGATGTTTTCCCTATCTTTTCCTTTATAAGTAATTGAACCTTCTCCAAATTCGCTATCCTCCGTTTGTGAGATAACATATTTTCCTTTCTAATGCTTACTTTCTCCAGCATATGAATATGCGATCACACCCAATTAACGCCAAAAAACATATCATTATACTAAACAGCATTATGATTTCCCTCATACCTTCCACCTTTTTAAATTTTATTAGAAAATCATATCTCCATAAATCCGTATGAAAAAAGGTGTAGTTATATTATGTTTTATTTCCATAAAATGAGTACATTATAAAAATTCAGGAAATGTTTTACACCTTTTCTCTTGTTCCATATCATGCCCAAAGAAAACGATAGGTTTTTCATCCAAAACAATTTCTTTTAATCGATTAATAGATTGGGAGGCCATTTCTGAATCAAATCCTGCGAACGGGACACCCTGCTCAAAGTTTTCGTGTGTATAAGATGCATCAATTGTTAGCAATACAGAACCTGACTTTTCCGTTTTAACGAGTATTGATTGATGACCCGGGGAATGCCCTGGCGTATAGAGCAACTGAACACCAGGCATTACTTCATAATCTCCCTCAATCATTTGATAGTTCAAATCTGGTAATATGCATTCCTTTAAATATTCTTCTCTATGTAAAGCTGCATCATGTTCAGTTCGTTGCAAAATAATGGGTGCATGGCTGAAGCTCCCATTCCCCCCAGCATGGTCAAAATGCAAATGAGAGCTAATAACACAGAGAAGATCTTCTGGCGCATAACCCACTCGTTTTAAAATATTTACGATTCTATCATCCGGTTTCATTTTCGGAAGAATCTGCCCTTCAACAAACGTTCCCTTAAAAAGATCTTCATTATCTACTGCGCTTTCTGGCATCCCTGTATCTATTAAAATTGGACCTTCTGTCGTTTCCAAAAGATAGCACCATACTGGCAAATTCAACAGTTTACCAGGAGTAAGCGTACTATTAACAGAAGAATGATCCAACATACAGCGGCCAGCTGGTAAAAAGTAAAGTTTTTTAACGGTCATTCTATATCCACCTTCTCATATCAGTTTGGATGAAACAATACAGTAATACTTCCGTTAATAGCAAACTTTCTCCTTCTATCTCTTTTTTCACTATAAACTTTTCTTTACATGTTCACTTATCCATCTCCGCATCATCTGTAATTCTTCATTTGAAACACTTTCTTCCCCATATCTAACTTTCTCATAAATTGGAACAATATCATTATTCTTATGAATACGAGAAAACCATTGTTGAACCGTCTCTTGTAATCTTCTCTTTTCGAATTTTGGTAATGTTAGTTCCCATTTTATTAGCATTGCCCTTACTTCTTCTGCTGGTAGTATTAAGCTGTCTTGATCCTCTGGTTCTGCATCTTCCCCAATTTTTCGTATTTCTTTTTGTTTCAAAGATATATTATGAATCTGCTGCTTCTTATTCCGTTTACGGCGAAAGATGAAAAACACGATTAAAATCACTAAAAAAAAGATGCCAATTTGTATAAATATATTTTCAGTGCTAACTCCTAGAAACTCTTCGCCGCCAATTGGCACCTTCCTATCTCGAGGAATTCCTTTGAAATCCCCTTTCTTATAATATCCATCTTTATTAAAATCTGGTGGATCTTCAATTTCATATAATACTCCTGAATCCTCCCCTGGTTCCATCGGCGTTCCTTCTCCTATGGATTTCCATTTTCTTGGTGTTAGCGGTTCACCATCCTCTCCTACCTTTGATTGAGAAGAATCTATTACCTGTTCCTTTGCGAAAAAAGCGCCTTTCGTTATTCCAATCGCTAATATAAAGCAAAGACCAATAGCTAGGAAACAAAATATAACACGTGATCCCCATTTCAATGTATTCACCGTTCCTCCCTTTACTTCACAATTTGTATCCACCCTTTTTGTTTTTCAGGTGGATATCCAATAATTAATGGGATACACCCTGCTTCTTGTCTTCGGAATCCTGTTTGATAAAAGAAATGTGTATTCAGCGGCGTATCCTTTTCGGTTAACGAGGATAAAAGATCCATTGCTTTATAAAGTTGTTTTCGGTGCTTTCCTCCTTTTAGATGAATGACACCTTGTTCCCGTACTCCATTTATCCATAAT
Source organism: Bacillus pseudomycoides DSM 12442 (assembly GCF_000161455.1). Lineage (GTDB taxonomy): Bacteria > Bacillota > Bacilli > Bacillales > Bacillaceae_G > Bacillus_A > Bacillus_A pseudomycoides. The sequence goes on along the minus strand of NZ_CM000745.1, from coordinate 2,552,588 downwards.
TCGAACGAGCAGTCTTGTGAAATTAACTCCCGGCATACCCCCGCCGCGACTTGAATTAAATATTCCATATCCGTACGAAGCGTATATCCTGTTTGCCCTAATACATTTACATATAGCGCATAACGATCGCCTTGTGTATATTCATACTTTTTTGCACTTATTACCCCAGTTTTCGCAGTCGCTCCCCAATGGATCGAGCGAAACGATTCCCCCTCATATTCTTTCACGCCTACTATTTTCGTTTCATCATATAACGGAGAAACAGCTGCTCTGCGAAATCCATGCTTCCATGTTGTCATTTCCGGTATCGTTACTTTCGACATTTGCGGAAGAATATGAAATTCAGGGAGTGTCTTTTGTTCAATAGGCAAGTAATACGTTATAAGGCCGAATGGATCTGATATCATAAGTTCTGCAGCTTGCCATCCTTGCCTCCCTCTTTCATTTGCATTCCCCCCTAACGTAATTGTTATCATATCTCTTCCTTCTATTTGGAGAGGAATGTGATAAGAGTGATGCGAACGCTGCATCTTCTGATCCGTTTCCCACTCTATTTGTTCATTAGAACGAAACTGAAGAGCTGCTTTAAAAATGGGAAAACGTGCTTCATTAATAATTTGCACTGTACACGCTCCGCTTTCGCTCATAAATAGTCTCTGTTGATTTTGGGAAATATCCCATTTCACTTTCATGACTGCCTTCATATACAAATACAAAAATCCAACTAGCAGCAAATAAAATAAAAAGATAGCTACAATGAAAAATTGATTGGTAAATACGACGAGTATAAGACAAATAACACCGATTCCCCCTATAGAGAGAGGTTCCATTAACGGATGTTTCCTTTTTATAATTTCATTCATACGCTTTCCACTGGCACTGCAAGTTTTTCTAAAATTCCTTGCAGTACATCTACTTTTGTTGTTTTCATATCCCCTTCAATTGTTAATGTTAACCGGTGGGCACAAACCGGAGCTGCCAAAGCTTTCAAATCATCAGGGGTTACATAGTCCCGCCCCTTTAATAACGCCCTTGCCTGCGCCGCTCTCATAAAAGCTAAAGACCCACGCGGACTTACCCCAATTTCTACTAAATCATGCTTTCGCGTCGCTTCTACAATATCAAGTAAGTATTCTTCCACCTCATCGTGCATATGAATCTTTTTCGATTGCTCTTGCAACTCCAATATGTCAGAAAGAGTTACAACGCTTTGTAAGTCATTAAATGGATTTTTTTCTTTAAACCGTTTCAACATTTCCTTTTCATATTTACGATTTGGGTACCCTTGGCGAATCGTTAATAGAAAACGATCTAACTGCGCATCTGGAAGTGCAAATGTTCCTGCCGATTCTAACGGATTTTGTGTAGCTAACACAATAAACGGATCTGGTAATACATGCGTTACTCCCGCGATTGTTACCGTACGCTCCTCCATTACCTCTAACAACGCTGATTGTGTCCGTGGAACGGCCCGATTAATTTCATCTACTAAAACAAGATTTGCAAAAATAGGACCCTTTCTCGTTTTAAAATCACTTTCTTTCATATCAAAGTATTCTAATCCTACTACATCACCTGGCAACGTATCCGATGTAAATTGAATACGCTGAAAAGCCCCATCAATACTTTTCGCAAGAGTTTTGGCTAATGTTGTTTTCCCTGTTCCTGGCACGTCTTCTAATAAAACATGTCCATTTGCAACTAGCGCAATCATCGCTAAATCGATTACCTCTTCCTTGCCTACAATGACCTTCGAAACATTTTCTTTAATTTCCTCTAATATAGACATATTTCTTACCCGCCTTTATTTTTTGACTTTTCCGACATTTTAACACAATAATCTTTTTCTATAAACTGGAAAATGTGAGTTTTCTTCAAAATCACTACAACATGAACTCTACCGAGTGAATAGTGAGTATCATGAATATAACCAAAGAAGCAAAGGACTAAAACTTCTCAATGCTATAAAAATACTACATCTATTTACAACACGATAACTTGCTATCATATAAGAGTATACAAATAAAAAATAAATGGTATAGACAACTCACTAAACAAGAAAAGATGCCTAAATTAGACATCTTTTCATTTAGATACTAGATTATCAAGCTTCCAATGGATATCTCCAAATGGATCAAGCTTACTATCCATATATAGATGCATATTATTGAAATCTTTTGGTGGATTTTCCGTCTTAAATGAAACGTCAAAAGTTAAAGAGTAGCCAACTGGCACACTTTTGAATTTCTCTTCGTATATAGGCATAACTTGACCTTCATATTTTTTTCCCGTCTTTTCATCTTTAACAAAATACTGTATTTCTGAAAGATCAATTGCTTTTTCATCGGTCCGAGCATTATTGATCGTAACACGAGCTACAATGCGCCCTATTCCATCTACTTTTTCATATTTTGCATTTTCAACTGTTGCTCTGTAGTATCCACCTTTTGCAATTTCTCCATATCGTAGTGCATCCTTCTCCATTCTGTTCTCTTCAGACACTTTTTCTGATTTCTTTGATTGAGTAGTTACTTCTTGCTTTGTTGTAGTTTGTTCACTACAAGCTGCCATTAAGCTTGTAAGTAAAAACGCTGTACATGTTACTTTTATTAAAGATTTCATAGAACTCCCTTTCTCTATCCAAAAAATTAAAATACAGGAATAATTTTACTTCAAAAGATAGATAGAAAGGAAGACTTATTAGGAAATTTGTTTTTATTCCTAGAACACTGATTATGTCAATGAAAATTCCCTTAAGTACTTCTAAAGGGGCTTTTAAATGGTTTGCGATACTTTTTTATAAACGGTATAACTTTATTTCAAATTCACATAATAAGCTTCTTATCTAGGTTTCCCTCCTTTAGAAGCTTCCCATGAAATTGATTAATACATAAAAAATTGACCGCCCATTATAGGCGGTTTAATTTTACAGATTTATTCCATTATCCCCTCTAACTTCGCATCCTTCTACATATTTGTAATGCCAAGCATCTTGAATAGATAAGACCGGAAATTCCTCCAAAGGCTTTGTAAATCGAAGAAGGCAAACAGAAGCAAAAAAATAAGAATAAACCTTAGGGCAAGCCTTGTTTATTTAAACGTAATTATAAACGTATTGACCTCAGTATTCTGTACTTCATCCCGGGATGAGCGGTAAAAACAACGGCTAGGACAGAGAACACTTATCTATAATTTAGCAGAACAAAAAAGGGCTGCAATACCAGCGTTCATAACACTGATATGCATCCCCTAGCAGCATAGTACTTACTTCTTTTCACACTTAAGCCTGATAACTTTAAATTTACGTATGATGGTAAACATATTTTACTTTATAACATTTCGATTTACCTTAAATCCCCAATTTAATACAGTAATATAAAAATAGGTACTAATCTATAGTTCCCCTCTTGAAACATTATTAACTTTGTTATTCCGAAAATCCATTAACAAAAAAAGTGATGGTCTCAATTTCATCTTCAGTTAAACTTCTCTGTAAAGACTTAGACATTTCTTTAACTATTGCCTCTGAGCTTCCTTCATACTTTTTTGTAAGCAATGCTGTAGTTTTTAAGAATTTAAGTTCTAATTGAAACTCTTCTTTACTTAATGGAGCTTCATGATGGGATAAAACAAAAATTTCCGCATCGTATTTCTCAATTTGTTCAATTAACTGGAGCGTATTCTCTATCGTATAACTCCACTTCTTTGAGTAGAGATTTGCATACATACAATCTCCTAGAAAAAGAACTTTTTCTTCCTGAATATAAATGACAGTAGAATCATCAGCGTGATCTCCACCTACATGTTCAATTGCACACGTCACCCCACCTAGATTCAAAGTCATTTTCTTATCGAATGTAATATCAGGTAATGGGAGGATAATCTCCCTCTGATTTCCTAGCTCTTTCTTTATTGCATCCGCACAAAATGGAATTTCTAGACCCTCTTTAACACGTTGGTCTAAATATTTATCTTCCCACGATAAATTCTGTAACTGTTTAATTTTGTTATAAGTTTTATAATGAGAAATAATTGGCATTTGCATCTCATGCATTCCAAATATATGATCCCAGTCGGAATGTGTAAGTATAAGCCATTCTTCTTTAATATCATATGTATCTAATTGTTCCAAAAATAATCTAGCATGTTTCGAAGAATTTCCAGCATCAATTAATAGTGTCTTTTCTTCTCCTTTAACAGCAGCTAGAATAGGACGATCTGTTTCTTGATACGGTGGTAAGTATAAAACTCGATTAGATATTCTCTTTAGTTTCTGCAATTTTTTGTTCCCCTTGCTGATTTTTTATTATGCCTTTTTATAGATAAAATAGTTGCATTCTCTATAATGTCTTAATTACGAACAAGCTCTTCACTTAAAGAACAAATATAATTTTACATACAGAGGTAGATAGAAAGACTTTTTAGGGAATTTGTTTTATTCCTAGAACGCTGATTATGTGAATGGAAGGCTCCCTCTGTACTTCTGAAGGAACTTTGAAAGGTTTTGTGATACTTTGATTTTATGTTAGCAAAATATAGTCTTTATTTTGCATATCCTTTATACGTTTTTTATCAACATATAATCTCCTTCCTCCATTTTTATTCTGCATCTATATCAACTAAAAAAGTTCCCCTCACTAGAAATTCAAAAAGATATTAAAATTTCTTGTTTTACTATAAAAAACGAATTCATCGAGAATTAATTCCTTGCAGTCGTTTGTTACACATCGGCACGATGTATAACTTGAAAAACGTCAATATACCTGTTTTTCAATTTACCCTATATGATATTTTTATACAAGCTGTTACATAGATGAAGAGTCCCATTATTACCAATTACCGGAAATGGAATATCATAATTAAATGAACATACAAATGATATTACCGATTTATTTTCTTTTTTCGTTGTCTTCTTCTATAAAGAAATTATTGTTTAACCCTTTAAATGCCACTATTCTCATTCTAATTATCTCATAAAAAATATGTTCTGTTTAAATAAGTAACGATACAGTTTTCAATAAACCTCAATATTCCGACAATAATGCAGATACAATAATCTTTCTCCTCCCCCTCAGAGATGAGCAGTTAGCTATTGCTAGCTGCCCTTTTTAATTCATGTAATTTCTTCTCAATTTCCTCAATTCGTTTATCTCTAATTTAAACATTATCTCTTAAAAATTCATTTTCTTCTTTTTAAGAAAATTTTTTCTAAATATTTACCACCACTAACATCTGAAGGTATTTGTAAAATAAAAACGAATTCCTATATTTGCAAGATATAAAAATTTCAGGAGGATGTTAAAATGGAAAAAACAATGATGGCAGGAACAACAAACATGATGATATCTATGGAAAAGATGATGTGTGAAATGAAATGTATGAAAATGATGATGAACAATATGATGCAAATGGATGTAGAAATGGATAAAGCTATGATGAATAAAATACAAGAATGTGATGCAATGATGAATTCTACTATGTCTATGATGAAAGCAATGAAAGAGAAGTGTTGTTAATAAACAAAATTGTTTAAATGCGTATATAAGAAAGGCTGGTCTTTTACCAGCCTTTCTTTAACTAACTTTAGGTAAGAAGTTCCCATCCTATTTTACATACAACCTACATTTCAGATATGTTTCTTGCAAAATACATTCATGTATAGGAATTGCATTGCATCCTTTAGGCATATCAATCATTTCGCAACATTTAAATTCCCTTCTGTTTCATCAGTTGAAGGAACTGTCCAATTTGTGTTTGCTAGCTTGATGGTGATGTGGAACAATCCATTTAAGATTGAGTAAAAAAGAAGAAATTCCTGTCTTTCCTCCTGAAGAGAAATATCGTCATGTGATTACTTCTAATAATCAGGTACCCAAATAGTTATTTGAAAAAATCTACTTCAAGAAGGAGTTGACCGTAAAAGAATTGTGAGCTACTCCAGTTTAGATTGGCACATTTCGAAAAGAAGTTTGTAGAGAAGGACACTATTGATGACGAGTATGCTCAAAACTTGTTCGATCGGATGAATGTTCTTTGTAGCATGATCCATTTTGGAATTGTCCAGTAAAGAGGATGTATAAGCCATTTCACTCACCAGTTATAATGAAAGGAGCAAACGAATGAAAAAAATTACTCTTGGCGATTTAAACTCACCGGAAACTATGCGCGATCCCATTGTGTACTATAAACCTTTCTTCGAACAACAAGAGCCCCTCTTTCGTCTGGATGACTTTTACGGTATGGGAGGAGCATGGATCGCATTACGCTATGACGATGTTGTTACCATATTGAAAGATCCGCGCTTTCTCAAAGATTTACGAAAATTCGAACCGCCCCAAGATAAACAGGAATTCATTGAGGAAAATACATCTGTGAGCAAGCTGTTTGAATGGATGATGAATATGCCGAATATGCTTACGGTCGATCCGCCTGATCATACCCGCTTACGCCGGTTGGTCTCTAAAGCCTTTACTCCGCGTATAATCGAGAATCTTCATCCCCGTATTCAGCAGATTGCCGACGAATTGTTGGATGCTGTGAAGGAAAAAGGAAAGATGGATATTGTTGCAGATTTTGCCTACCCTCTGCCCATTATTGTTATTTCAGAGATGCTTGGAATCCCCGTTACTGATCGAAACCAATTTCGTGACTGGACACATAAGCTCATGAACGCTGCTATGGATCCTCGTCAGGGGGCTGCAGTTACTGCAACACTCGAAAAGTTTATTCATTACATCGAAACATTACTGGCGGAAAAGCGCGTAAATCCTAGCGATGATCTGATGAGCGCTCTGGTCCAAGCACAAGAGAAAGAAGACAAGTTGAGTAAGAACGAGCTTCTTTCGACGATTTGGCTTCTCATTATTGCTGGACATGAGACAACAGTTAATCTCATCGGTAATGGCGTACTGGCGTTACTGCAACATCCCGAACAAATGGATCTGCTACGGGACAATCCTTCCATGCTTTCCTCTGCTGTCGACGAGCTGTTGCGCTATGCTGGCCCGATCATGATTGGTAACCGTTTTGCAGGTGAAGATATCACAATGCATGGAAAAATAATCCACAAAGGCGAAATGGTACTGTTTTCCCTAGCAGCTGCCAACATTGATCCGCAAAAATTCTCTAATCCCGAAGCATTAGATATTACACGTGAGGAAAATGATCATCTAGCTTTCGGCAATGGTATCCATCGCTGTTTGGGTGCTCCATTGGCACGCTTGGAAGGACAGATTGCATTTGGCACATTGCTGCAACGTCTACCTAATCTGCGCCTAGCAACTAAACCCGAACAACTGGTTTATAATTATAGTAAATTCCGTTCTCTTGCAACTCTACCAGTAGTTTTCTAACCCTTTTCTGCCCATAATGACCAAAATCACTTAAAAAATAGGCTTCGGCTTCGCCTAACAAAATTTCATCACCTACTTTCATTGGGCTATCACGCCTTCACGTTTAGAAGTGGGTGATGAATTTCGGAAAAATGTTAAAGTTACCAAAACCAGAAGATTAAAAAAACTGAATTATACCTCCTAAAGAGTCCAAGGCTTTCCCCTATTACGTTAAAGTACAATAAGGAAATTCCTTCTCTGTCATTTATAGAGTACCTTCCTAGTTTACAGTGTATATTGCTTTTTAATATTCTCTGATATTGATTGCAAAATGTTGTTTAAATCTTACATCAATAGCCCTTTTCTCTTTCGCACACTGAATATAGAGTGTACGAAAAAGAAAAGACTCGTTCCACAAACTCCATATTAACATCAAACACGTATCCTTCATTATAAGAAAGACTTAATTCAACTGTATTTTCATAAATCGACATAATCATTATTAATTTAAATCCTAAGTGATCCATTTTATGATCCAGATGCACGCCTGCACCTTCAATCAAAAAGTCTTCTGGTTCACTTTCAAATTGCTCTAATAGTTCGGATTCATCACCTTTAAATACGATTCTGACAATCTCTCTTTGTTCACATAAAGTTCGATTATTTTATATAATCGAATACCCTATAATTATGATAAAATAATTTTAAACCTATTATACCAAGACTCCTGGAAAACTAGGAGTCTTGGTTATGTAACTACCATGATTTGAAAATACAATAGAAATTTACGAATCAAAAACCAACATTACAGAGTTTGCATCAGGAGGTATATAATGAAAAAATTATATTATGCATCGTTCGTATATTTAGTTATCGGTTTATTATCTGGTGTATTCGCTAGAGAATATGCAAAATCAAAGGGCATTCTAGGGTCCACTCTGCTGAACCTTTTACACACACATACACTCGTACTTGGATTTTTATTTTTCTTAATTGCCCTAGCATTAGCAAAATCATTTGCATTTCATAAAGTGAAGGGTTTTAATGTGTGGTTCATCGTCCATAATATTGGATTAATTTTAACACTTTCTTCACTGGCAACTCGTGGACTTCTTCAGCTAAATGGAGCTGATTTCAAAGGATTAACCTATATAATCGGATTCTCCCATTCTCTCATCGGCCTTACCCTTATTTGGTTTATGATGCTATTAAAAAAATCATATAAAATGTAGTGTGTAATAAAGCTTCAGCAAAAACAAAAAAGAATCTCATATTGCTTATGAGACTCTTTTTTCTACATTAAACAGATTCTATAACCTTAGCATTATAAATAAACATTCGACTTAATATCGTCATCACAATTACAAGGATAAGAAAATATAGAGGCATAACAAGCAAAGAACCTGTATGCAATTGACTCATTCCCCAAATCGTAACGGTAATGATGATATAAAATCTCAGATATTTAGAGCTTTCTTTCGCTACGGAACTGGAGGGGCCATGATAGAAATACGGTCATAATACATCAAAAAGAACACCTCAATTGCTTCATGTTAATACCTATAGGAGGGTATGAATTAACATTTATTTTTCATTACTTCTCTTTACAAAGATTAACATATATTATATGTTTCATTTTCCTATATTACAAAGTTAAAGAACAACATATTCCGTCTCAATACATAGATTGATAAAATTGCTTTTTTGCCCCCCCTCATCATAGGCATAAATTCCTGTACCCGCTAATTTTAACTGTCCTTCTTCTGTACTAATCTTAGTAACATCCTTCTTTTTATGATCATAAACACCCTCGCTGGCTAACTCCAGTTTCCCTACATCAGAACGGATTTTAGTCATTCCTACTCTCTCCCCTCATTAAATTTATTTTTAGAGTCTAAATACTCCTTTTTTCCATCTTTATCATTATATTGTTTAGGTGAAAAGCTTACAGTGTAATTTTCTCGATATGATAACAACTGATCCTGAACTTTCTTTTTATACTTGATACGTAAAGTCATATCCACAATTCTATTAGGCTCATTAGGTGAATTTAGCTTCATTTCTAGTTCTGCTGATATAAATTCATCATAATCCAAGTGTAGTTTCGGTTTTACAATTTTATCAAATTGTTGTTTATT